>NZ_JAGWCX010000020.1:0-58643 GCF_020657775.1 Clostridioides sp. ZZV14-6345
TTAAGTTTTATATTAACTAAGTGGTATGTAAAGGAAGGAACTCCAACCAAATCGTCAGCATTACCAGGAGTTTTATATTAACTAAGTGGTATGTAAATAATATAACTTCTCTTACATTATCAATATTAACCTTAGGTTTTATATTAACCAAATCATACCTAAAGAAAATACACTTACCTATAAATATGATAAAAATCAACACAAAAATGAGGTGAAACAAAATTTATGATAAGGAAATCAAACAACAAAGACATAAATAAAATCATGGAAATATGGGAAGAAAGCACAATAAAAGCACATGACTTTATAAGTAAAGAATACTGGAAAAATAACTATAATACTGTCAAAAACGAATATATACCTATATCAGATACATTTGTATATGATGATGAAGATGAAATAAAAGGATTTATAAGTATAATAGATAAAAGCTTTATAGGAGCTTTATTTATAAACCCCAAATACCAAAATCTAGGTATAGGAGGTAAACTTTTAGATTATGTAACTAAAAAATATAAAAAGCTAAGCTTAGCAGTGTACAAAGATAATAAAAAAGCAGTTATATTTTACAATAAAAAAGGTTTTAATATATTAAAAGAGCAAGTAAATGAAGACTCCGGATTTAAAGAATACATAATGGAATATAGTAAATAACATGAGTATATTCTATTAAAAAGATAATTAAGTATTTGTCATTTGAGTGTGAGTATTTTTATAAAATAATTTTTAAAATTATAAACTCAATGTGCTTAAAATATTGAAAAAGTGTAATGATAGGAGGAAAGAATTATGAATAAAAGAGCATTTATGTACTATATTAGAATAAGAAGATAGCGCACAAATTGTGGCTATTTTACAACAATTTATAACGCATTTTATATATTCTAGAAGAAGTTATCTTATACAAGTAGCCATAATTTCGTGCTATTTAAGTTAAATAGTAAATTTAAGGAGATTATGGAAATGAAACAGAATATAAGTAATGTAAATAAAAAAAATACTGAAAAGTTAAAAAAGATAGAAACAGCTAGACTTCTACTTAGCGAAAATATAGATGTATTTAAATGTCCCCTTTGTAAAGAGAATATGGTTATATTTGATAAAAATAGTGTCAAATGTGTGAATAAACATTGTTTTGATATATCTAAAAAAGGATATATTAATTTATTAAATAGTAATACAAAAACTATTTACGATAAAGGACTATTTGAGTCAAGACATGAAATATATAATTCTAAAGTGTATGATAATTTAATAGAAGAAATAAAATCTATAATTAAAAATTACACTTTAAATAAGTATAGTAACTATATCTTAGATGCAGGATGTGGTGAAGGATATTTCTTAAATAAATTATATGAAGATAAAGATATTTGTAATAAATGTAAGTTAATTGGAATTGATATAGCTAGAGAAGGAATTTCTATTGCTACAAGAGGGGAAAATAAGATTATATGGTGCATTTCAGATTTAGCAAATTTACCATTTAAAGATAATAGGTTCTATATAATATTAAATATATTTTCTCCTGCGAACTATAAGGAATTTGCAAGAGTTTTAAATAATTATGGAATGGTAATAAAGATTGTTCCAGAGTCAAATTATTTAAAAGAAATAAGGACAAGTATACAGAAAAATATAAAAAATAGTGATTATGATAATAAAAACATTGTAGATGTATTTAAGAAGCATCTTGATTTGATTTATGATAATAGAATTAATTATAAGACCAATATTAGTAAATTAAACTTGAGAAATTTAGTTAAAATGACACCTTTGACATCATCATTGGATGAAGAAGAGTTTCTAAGGTTGTTAGAATTAGATATATCCGATATAACAGTTGATTTAAGAGTGATGGTTGGTATTATAAGAAAATAAAAAATATTTATAAAAGTTTGTTAAAATTTGATAATTATTAGATTATAGAAAATTGCTATGAAATTAGTTTAGTAAGAACTAGTTTCATAGCAATTTTAATTATTATAAGAGTATTTATTTTTACATATTTTAAAAATTTATATAGTATCTGATAACATAATCTTATTATCTGGGCTTATAAATATTTAAATCTTAAAATGTTCTTTTTGAGATGAGTTTATTTCAGAGTCACAATTTCCACAACAGTAAGATGTTGAGACATCTTTAAATTCTTCAGTATTCTCATCAAAGTCCATTTTTTTCTTTGCAATAATTCCTACTTTAGTTAAATTAAAACCACAATTATTACAGTTTTGAATTTTACATAGGTTATATAATTTGTCAGGTGTAATATCTTCTAAAAATTTGTCACAATTGCAACATCTGATAGAAGAAACTTCACTAGATATTTCAATAAGTTCAGCTTTTTGAGAAGAAAATTTATATGTTATATCATTTGATACTTTATAACCTGTATCAAAAATATTAGAATTACAGCTTGGACACAAGTACTTTGGAATATATACCTCTTTTTTTTCAAAAGTATCACCACTAGTATTGCAATTCAAGTTATCTAAAGTCGAGCTTTCATCTAGAGTGTTATCTTTATTTAAGCTTAGAAGATAATTATAAATTTTTTTATCTTCATTCTGTTTTGCTGTATCTAAAAAATGACTCATTATATTAGGGTATTCTTTATTTTTGGATGGCATGTTTAAATCTATACAATTGTTTTCAATAGCAAAGGATAATATATGGAAATAGTTATATTTAACTGCAAAAAATAATAACATTTCATCAAATACTTTATCTATTATTTTGTCAGAAATGCTTATCCAAAAATCTGGTGAATCTAAATAAACTTTCCTACTAAGTTCATCCAACTCTTCATCTATATTATATAAATTATTTTCATTAACTTTCATATCATCACTTCCTTATTGTTTTTTATATGAAATAAAATCTCATATAAAAATATATCATATTATAATTTACAAGTATAGACTAAATAAACTTGTTTTTAAACAAAGTTTTATAAATAACCATTAAAATATAAAGTATTAATATAAAATTTATTTACGAATTAAATGTAAACCTATATATATAGAGTAGTTGACAAAAAAATTTCTTTATTTTATACTAAAACAAAGCTTTAATAGAAATTTTATATATGTACATATAAATTAAATTGAATAAGACATATGAAGGGAATTATAAAAATGGAAAATACTAAAGTAAATATTCAAGATTTAACTAAAATGTCAATATGTGTAGCATTATTATGTATATCATCTTACATATATATACCATTGCCATTTACTCCAGCAGGAGTAACAGCACAAACAATAATGATAAATTTGATAGCTTTGATTTTAACGCCGAGACAAGCATTTAGTACAGTTGGTGTATATATAATGATAGGTTTAATTGGAATACCCGTATTTGGTGGAGGAACATCTGGTATTGGGAAACTATTAAGCCCAACAGGAGGTTTTTATTTTGGATTTTTGTTTGCAGCACTAATTATTAGTTTATTAAAAGGACGAAATAATGATATTAAAAGATACATACTAATAACAATTTTTGTTGGTATGCCTATTATATATTTTATGGGAACAGTATTTATGTGCTATTTTAATCAAATGACAGTAGAAGCAGCACTTTTCGCAGCAGTAGTACCATTTTTAATTGGAGATACAATAAAATCAGTTATTGCATCTTTTTTAGGTACTAAACTGAATAATGTACTAAGAAGAAATCTATGATAAAGGAATGGTGTAATATATGGATGAGGTTTTTATATTAGGAGGATTGAGAAGTCATATAGGTCTAAAAAATGGGATTTTTCAATTTGTTCAACCCGAATCACTAGGAGCAAGTGTGTTAAAACATCTTATTGAAAAGTATGAAATTGGTAGAATTGATGAGATTATATGTGGAAATGCAGTTGGTACAGGAGGCAATATAGCTAGATTAATGGCTTTAACAGCAGGAGTGTCAAATGAAGTACCTGCTTTTACTGTGGATATGCAGTGTGCTTCTGCTATGATAAGTATAGACATAGCATTTTCAAAGATTAAATCTGGTCAGTGTGATTTAATTATTGCAGGAGGTTTTGAAAGTAGTTCTTTACAACCAATGTGCACATATCATAAAAATGATAAAAGATATGATATAAATAATCCAAATTATACAGTTGCTCAATTTTCACCTGATGATAATAGCAAAAATAGTATGTTAGAAGGAGCGGAAAGAGTAGCAAAGTTATATCAAATTGAGAAAACAGAATTGGATTTTTGGGTAAAAGAAAGTCATAAAAGAGCAAAAGAGGCAAGAGATGAGAAAATACTTGAAGATATTATATATCCTGTAGATAATAGTACTTATGATGAAGGTATACGTGATAAGATGAGTCAAAGGTTATTAGATAGAATACCACCGATTTTAGGAAAAGGAACTATTATAAATGCAGCAAATTCATGTCTTATTAATGATGGAGCTTCATTTATTATACTATGTTCTAAAAAATATCTAGAACGTGTAAAAAAGAACCCTAAAGCAAAAATTATTAATACATGTACAATAGGAACAGATGCCAATTTAAGTCCAACATCAGCGATAAAAGCAATGGATAAAATTTTAGAGATAGAAAAACTTAACTATTTGGATATATCTGCAGTTGAATTTAATGAGGCATTTGCAGTTATAGATGTGCTATTTCAAAGAAAGTATCCAGAATTAATCAATAGATATAATATATTTGGTGGAGCTTTAGCGTATGGTCATCCATATGGTGCTTCAGGTGCAATTATTGCATTACATCTTTTAAAAGCACTAGAAAAGATTAAGGGTAGATATGGAATTTGCTCTATAGCTGCAGCTGGTGGTCTAGGTTCAGCTTTATTGATTGAAAGGGTGTAGATTATGAACTACTATGAACTTCTAAAAATAAAAAAAAATATCCATAAAAATAAAGATTTTTTGATTATAGATGGAGAAAAGTATACTTATGAGAATGTATTAAGTGATAGTGAGGAATTAGGAAAACAAATTTCGATAGGTGAAAATATCCCTATTTTAATATATTCTAAAAATATAATGTTTCAGTTATTAAGTTTTTTTGCTATTAATTATTCAAAGAATATCCCTATTATTTGTCATTATAATCTTTCTAAAAAAGTATTGAATGATATTTTATTAAAAAACCATATTTCAATCATTATATCTGATGAGTCTATGGACACTATTGATTTATTTGGTAATAATGATGATGAAGGATTAAACGAAGTTAATTTTTCTGTGCTTAATCCTAAATTCAATATACATATGTATCAATATAAGAATCCTATGAACTATTTAGATAAAAGCATTTGTATGGGAGCTTTGTCTTCAGGCTCTACAAGTGTTCCAAAAGTATTGTATAGAACGTATGAGAGTTGGGCTGGATTTTTTCCTATACAAAATGGTATTTTTAATATTTCTGAGGAATCAATCTTGTTTATTAATGGAACACTTAGCTTTACAGGAAATCTAAATTCTATAATGTCTGTATTATATGAAGGTGGTAGTGTTGTAATAAGTTCAGGTCTGAATTGTAAGTCATGGATAAAGACAATAAAACAATATAATATAAGCAACATATATCTTATACCTACAAAGCTTCAACTTTTGGTCAAACACTTAAAAGAACCAATACACAAAATTGTAAGTATTTTCACAGGTTCTCAATTATTATTTGAAGATACTGCAAAAAATTTAAAAAAATATATGCCAGAGTCTGAAATTATTTTATACTATGGAGCGAGTGAATTAAATTATATTACATATTTATGCTATGATGAACTAATTGAAAAACCTCTAAGTGTAGGTAGAGCATTTCCAGGAATAGATGTATATATTAGAGAAGGAAAAATTTTTGTAAATACAGAATATGCAGTATATAATTCAACCAAGCCTTATTCTGTCAATGATGTTGGATATTTTGATGATGATGGATATTTAATATTTGAAGGAAGAAATGATGATATTGTAAATATTGGAGGATTTAAAGTTAGTTCTACTAAGATTGAAAATGAAGTCAAAAAAATTCCTCAAATTGAAGATGCAGTTGTACTGCCATATTCAGACTCTATAAGAGGAAAGCAAATTGTATTATTTGTGACAACTATAGATAAAATTACAAGGAAAGATTTATTGATTAAAATGAGAAATAATCTAATGAAAAATGAAATTCCAAGGAGAATTATTTTTTTAAATTCATTTCCATATACCTCTTCTGAAAAGATAGATAGATTAGCCTTATTAAAAATATTATAAGTATAATATTTAGTAATTTTAGTGAACCAATGTATTGATAAAAACATATTGTATATAGTAAAGGAGGCTTACAATATGTCAAATCAATACGATATAACTGTTATTGGGGGAGACCTGCGACAAGTATACATGGTAAAAAAACTAGTTAATAAAGGGTATTCTGTAATCACTTATGGAATATCAAATGAAATTATAAATGGAATCGTTGGAAAATCAACTTCACTAGCTGAAGCACTATCCAAAAGTTCCATTATTTTATGTCCAATTCCATTTACAAAAAATCAAGTTAACATTGAAAATACTGATGCTTGTCTTGATGCTACTATTGATAATTTGCTAATTAATTTATCTCCTAATCAAATATTATTTGGAGGTAACATACCAACTAAAGTTTGTAATTTTTGTGAGCAACACTCTATTCAGATTTATGATTTTATGAAAATGAATGATGTTGCTATTTTAAATGCAGTTGCTACAGCTGAAGGGGCTATAGCAGAAGCTATTAAAAGAAGTATAATAAATATACATCAAAGTAACTGTTTAGTATTAGGTTATGGAAGATGTGCACAAATACTTGCAAAAAAATTATATGCTTTAGATGCAAATGTATGTGTTGGTGCAAGAAATAATGATGCAAGAAGTACGGCTAATGCATTTGGGTATTCCAGTATTCCTTTGAATCAACTTGATGAAAAGCTTTTACAGTTTGATTATATTTTTAACACTATACCAGAGTGTATTTTAACAAAAGAAAGACTAGAAAAAGTATCACAAGAAGTAACTATTATTGATATAGCTTCTTCTCCTGGAGGAGTAGATTATTCTGTTACGAAAGAAGCAGGTATTAATGCGACTCTTTGCCTTGGGCTTCCTGGTAAATACTCACCAAAAACATCTGGTGAAATTCTTGTTAACGCTATAGAAAATATTATAAATGAAAGAAGGGATTAGAAATGAGACTTGAAGGACTTACAATTGGAGTAGGATTTACTGGTTCATTTTGTACTTATGATAAAATATTTATAGAGTTAGAGAATTTGGTTAAAGAAGGAGCAAATGTACACACTATATTTTCAGATGTATCACAAAATATCGATTGTAGATTTGGAAATTCTGAAGAGTTTATGAAAAAAGCATATGAAGTTACAGGAAATAAACCTATAGTTACGATTGAAGAGGCAGAGCCATTTGGACCTAAAGGAATTGCTGATATTATAATAATAGCTCCTTGTACTGGAAATACTGCTGCAAAATTAGCAAATGGGATTACAGATTCACCAGTATTAATGGCAGCAAAAGGTCATCTTCGTAATGATAAACCACTGGTAATATCAATATCAACGAATGATGCTTTAAGTTTTAATTTCAAAAATATTGGTATTCTTCTTAATTCTAAAAATATATATTTTGTACCTTTTGGTCAAGATAATTGTAAGGCAAAACCTAATTCTATGATTGCACACACTGAGCTAATAATTCCAACTATAGAGCTTGCTCTAGAGAATAAACAGTTACAGCCTGTTATAAAAAGTCCGCATCAATAGGTTAGTGCTACAATATTATGTATAACATGTAATATTAACAAAGAGGCTGTCTCAAAATAGAGATAAGCCCCTTTGTCATTGTCGTTGATACAAAAGAAGAAGACATAATTAAAATAAATACTGATAGTCCTCTAATAAACAAATTATCTACATAATAAGTTACTACTCCAATACCTCCAATAGTTAAAATTACACTTATAATTAAAGAAAAAATGCTAATTATTTTTAATTTTTTCATACTTATCCTCCTTCCTTATAAACTTCAAATTTATCTATATCGTATTAAATATATTTTATTTAGCAGTATGTAAAAATTGTGAATATATTTTTTTAATTATACTACATATTATAACTGTTTGTATATTTAACTATATTTACTTTAACTTAGCAATCAAGTTATTATTTTCATTTTAGAATCTTTTTATTTTTCAACTTGAGATAGTACTACATTAAAAAGCATTCTTATAAAATTTTATTTGTAAAAAATACAAAAATACAAATGTTAAAATAATAACGTTATCCTTAAGTTTTTAGACGATTTTATCAGTAATTTATATAAAAAATAAAGTAATGTATAGTTAAACTAAGTATTTATAAAGCTAGATATTAATACTGTAGATGGTGTTATACTAGATAAAAAATAAAATGTTAAAAAAATAACTTGAAAATAGAAAAAACAGATGCTATAATGTTAATAAATTAACATATAAATAAAAAAACTATCTCAGGAGGTTGTTAAAATGGCTCATAAAGAACAAATAATAATAGAAAATAAAAGAGGAGATGGAGTTATGACAGTTAGTTCAGAAGTGGTAAATAATGTTGAAAGTTTAGTTAAAAAATTAGCAAAAATTAGAGAAGCTCAAAAAATATTTGCCACATATACTCAAGAGCAAGTAGATAAGATTTTTTTAGCAGCATCTTTAGCAGCTAATAAGCAGAGAGTTCCTCTAGCTATAATGGCACAAAAAGAAACTGGTATGGGAATTGCTGAAGATAAGGTTATAAAGAATCATTATGCCTCAGAGTATATATATAATGCATATAAAGAAACTAAAACTTGTGGTGTTATAGAGAGAGACGAAGCATTTGGTATGACTAAAATTGCTGAGCCAATAGGTGTTATTGCAGCAGTTGTACCTACAACTAATCCAACTTCTACTGCTATATTTAAAGCACTTTTAGCTTTAAAAACTAGAAATGGAATAATTTTCTCTCCACATCCAAGAGCAAAAAACTCGACTATAGAGGCTGCAAAAGTGGTTCTTGAGGCTGCTATTTTAGCTGGAGCTCCTGAAGGTATAATAGGATGGATAGATGAGCCATCTTTAGAATTAACTACAACTGTTATGAAAGAAGTGGATTTAACTCTTGCTACAGGAGGTCCTGGGATGGTTAAATCAGCGTATTCATCTGGAAAACCAGCTATTGGAGTTGGTGCAGGTAATACGCCAGCAATAATTGATGATAGTGCAGATATAAAAACTGCTGTAAACTCAATTCTTGTATCTAAGACTTTTGATAATGGTATGATATGTGCCTCTGAACAATCAGTTATAGTATTAGAAAATATATATAATGAAGTTAAAAAAGAATTTAAAGAGCGTGGTGCTTATTTATTAGATAAAGATGAAACAGAAAAAATAAGAAATATAATTTTAGTAAATGGAGGATTGAATTCTAAAATAGTTGGACAAACAGCTTCTAAAATAGCAAAACTTGCAGGTTTTGAAGTTCCAGTTGATACTAAAGTTTTAATAGGTGAAGTAGAGTCAGTTGAAATAGAAGAGGCTTTTGCTCATGAGAAACTTTCACCAGTACTTGCAATGTACAAAGCAAGTGACTTTGATGATGCAGTTAGAAAAGCAGAAAAATTAGTAGAAGATGGAGGATTTGGTCACACATCTTCATTATATATTGATGATGTAAATCAAAGAGAAAAACTTGAAAAGTTTACTTCAGCCATGAAAACTTGTAGAATTTTAATTAATACTCCTTCTTCTCAAGGCGGTATAGGTGATTTATATAATTTTAAACTAGCTCCTTCTCTTACCTTAGGATGTGGGTCTTGGGGTGGCAATTCAGTATCTGAAAATGTAGGAGTTAAGCATTTACTTAATATTAAGACAGTAGCTGAGAGGAGAGAAAATATGCTTTGGTTTAGAGCACCAGAAAAAGTTTATTTCAAAAAGGGTTGTTTAGGAGTGGCATTAAAAGAACTTAAAGATGTAATGAATAAAAAGAGAGCTTTTATTGTGACAGATACATTCCTTTACAATAATGGATATACTAAAGCAGTTACTGACTTATTAGATGAAATGAATATTAAGCATACTACATTCTTTGAAGTAGAACCAGACCCAACCTTGGAATGTGCTAAGATAGGTGCTAAAGCTATGAGAGAATTTAATCCAGATGTAATAATATCTATAGGTGGAGGAAGTGCAATGGATGCAGGAAAAATAATGTGGACATTGTATGAGCATCCAGATGTAGATTTCCAAGACCTAGCTATGAGATTTATGGATATAAGAAAAAGAGTATATACATTCCCTAAAATGGGTGAAAAAGCTAATTTTGTAGCAATACCAACATCAGCAGGTACTGGTTCAGAAGTAACACCATTTGCTGTTATAACTGACCAAGATACAGGTGTAAAATATCCATTAGCTGACTATGAACTAATGCCAAATATGGCTATAATTGATTCTGACATGATGATGAATATGCCAAAAAGCTTAACTTCTGCTTCTGGTATAGATGCTTTAACTCATGCATTAGAAGCGTATGTATCTATGCTTGCAACTGATTATACAAATGGTCTAGCTTTACAAGCTATTAAGAGTATATTTGAATATCTTCCACGTGCATATGACAATGGAGCAAAAGACCCAGAAGCTAGAGAAAAAATGGCAAATGCTTCTACAATGGCAGGGATGGCTTTTGCAAATGCGTTTTTAGGTGTTTGTCACTCTATGGCTCATAAGTTAGGTGCCTTCCATCATGTACCACATGGTGTTGCAAATGCTCTTTTAATAACAGAAGTTATGAAATTTAATTCTTCAGATGCACCAAAGAAAATGGGAGCATTCTCTCAATATAAATATCCAGAAGCATTAAAGAGATATGCTGAAATAGCTTCATTCTTAGGGTTAAAAGGAGATTCTGATAAAGAGAAATTCCAAAGCTTGCTGGTAGCTATTGAAGATTTAAAACATAAAGTTGGTATTCCTAAAACTATAAAAGAATTTGGTGTTGAAGAATCTAAGTTTATAGATTCAATAGATGAAATGGTAATTCAAGCATTTGATGACCAGTGTACAGGAGCAAATCCAAGGTACCCTCTTATGAATGAAATAAAAGATATGTATTTAAATTCATATTATGGAAAATAAAGTTACTATAAAATAGATAAAATAAAATCTCTTATACATAAAATAAAATTTTATTGTGTAAGAGATTTTTTTATTTGGAAAAATGAACAGTTTTTATTCTTTAATTTAAAATTCAATTAAATAGTGTTATTATAATAACTAAAGAATATTTTTATGATGATTAGATTGGATTTATGTGTAATATTGGGGGAGGGGTCGAATGACAAAAAGAAATAAAGGTTTTACATTAATTATAATTATTTTTTTAACATCATTATTTTTAACAATGGGGTATATTTATATAGAAGATACAAGAAATCTTCTTATATCAGAGGCAAAAGTACATATAAAAGAAGTTGCAGTACAAGGTTCTCAATTAGCACAAAGACAAATTGAAAAAGATTTAGATGTTTTAAATATTTTTTCTAGATACTATACTTCAAATCCAAATATATCTAACGAAGAAAAAATAAAAAATCTTTTGGATGAGATTGGAAATCAAAAATTTTATACTATGGCAATAGTTGACATAAATGGTAATGCAGAAAATACTAAAGGTGATAGGTTTTCAGTGAAGGATAAAGAATTTTTCAAAAATTCAATTAAAGGTAAAAAATATGTTTCAAGCCCATATGTTGATGAGGTAAATAAATCTATAAAAAAGATTACTATTTCAGTACCAATATCAAATAACGATAAAGTAGTTGGAGTTTTATATTGTACTTATAATATCAATACTATAATGAAACTTATAAATGTATCTTTTTATGAAAATAATAGCATATCTTATGTTATAAAAAATAATGGTACAGTTATACTTCATCCTCAAGAGGATAGATTATCAAAAAATATTTATGGACTGTTAAAACAGGATAATGATATCCAAGAAGTAAATAAATTAAAAAAAGAATTACAAGAAAATAAAACAGGTGCAACCATATTAAATATGTCGGGTGAAAGAAGATATCTAGGGTATGCTACTATGGATAATGGGAAGAGTGAAAATAATTATATAAAGGATTGGAATTTGATTTTTTCAATTCCAGAAGATGTTATATTTAGTAATTCAGAACAAATTATCAAGAGAGCTATATATGCAGTGTTATTGATTATATTGATATTTATTGCAATTATTTTCTATATAATGTACATAAAAAAATCCAATGAAAAAGAAATATTAAGTTTGGCTTATGAAGATAAGGTTACCCATATAGGAAATCAAAATAAATTTTATAGAGAGTGTAGTAAATATCTTTTAAATAGAGCATCTTTAAATTACATTATAGTATATTTTGATATTGATAATTTTAAGATGATTAATGATACCTTTGGATATGAATTTGGTGACAATTTATTAATTACAATAGCAAAAGCTTTAAAAAAA
This sequence comes from Clostridioides sp. ZZV14-6345, assembly GCF_020657775.1. Lineage (NCBI taxonomy): Bacteria > Bacillati > Bacillota > Clostridia > Peptostreptococcales > Peptostreptococcaceae > Clostridioides > Clostridioides sp. ZZV14-6345. The sequence continues at coordinate 12,540 of NZ_JAGWCX010000020.1, forward strand.
GAATTAACAGAGGGTGAAGTATATGCACGACTTTCAAGTGATTATTTTGCAATCTTCTGTGATTATGAAAATGGAAGAAATAAAATTATAAGAAAACTTGATAGTATACGAGATAATATTGAAAGTAATTTGAATATAGTCTTTGAAATTTCTTTGTGTGTGGGTATTTACTTTGTTGAAGAAGGTGAAGTAGATATTCAAAAGGCTGTAAATAAAGCAAATATGGCTAGGTCTGTTGCTAAAGGTAAAAATATAAATTATGCTATTTATAATGAGGATGTTAGGAATAAGCTTAGTGAAGAGTCGATGATTTTAGATGATATAAAAACAGCACTGGTAAAAAATCAGTTTGAAGTGTACTATCAACCTAAATTTTCGCTTGTAAATGGTGAAATGGTAGGCAGTGAGGCACTAATAAGATGGAATCATCCAACACATAAATTTATAAGCCCAGCAGTATTTATCCCAATAGCGGAGAAAAGTCAGTTGATTTTAAAAATTGGAAGATTTGTATTTGAAAGAGTCTGTATTGATTTATCTGAGTGGAAAAAGCAAGGTAAAAAGATAGTTCCAGTTTCAGTAAATTTATCTAGAGTTGAGTTGTACCAACCAGATATTGTAAAGTTTATCAATAACACTATAAAAATGTATAATATAAATTCAGATTTAATTGAGCTAGAGATAACAGAAACTGTGGCTATGAATGAGCTAAATATTTTAAAGAATGTTTTAAATGAGTTAAGAAAGTATGGTTTTTCTATTTCTATGGATGATTTTGGTACAGGATATTCTTCTATTAGTTGTTTGAGAGATATGCCAATTGACATATTGAAACTAGATAAGTCATTTCTTGATGGTATTGAAAATGATGAGAGAAGCCGTAATATAGCAAAATCAATAGTATCTCTAGCAAAATCATTAGATTTAATTGTAATTATAGAAGGTGTTGAGAATAAAGAGCAAGCTGAGTTAATGAAGCAATTTGGATGTGATTTAGTTCAAGGGTTTTATTTTGCAAGACCAACGCCAGCTAAAAATTTTGTAAATTTACTTCAAAAATAAAATTTAACTTTTATATAAAACACTATTATGGAGGCTTTAGTTTAATAAATTACTGCTAGATAATTAGTGTTTTTAAATTTTGGTTATATATTGTCTATGTATAAAGTAAAAATAATTGTATTTTATAAAAATTATATTAAAAATAAATTATTTTGCCGATAAACATGTTATTAATAAAAAAATAGTACTATAATGTATAGATGATAAAAACTTTAATAAAAATTTAGTGTATGGGAGTTGTTTAAGTATGATAGATAGATGAAGAATGTATATAACAACGTTATGTTAAGCTGAAATTCAATGTTAAAAAAATAAGTTAAGATAAAGAAATTAACAAAGGATAAGTTTCTTTTTTAAAAAAAATAATTTAATATTACAAAAATATATAGATACCCCCACGAGTATTAAAAGTATGGTAATATATTAATATAGCAGAGATTGGGTTTAAGGGATTTTAAAAGGAGTGATTTATAATAATCATTTTGTCTGAAAGATAAAATGGTATCATGGAAATAACTCTATATTTAAAAATATAAATAATAATACAATAATTTGGGTATATAAAATAAGACAACTATGGTTTTGTTTAAAACCAAACAAGTACATAGGTAATTACAATGTAAGGAAGGATTTAATTATGATTGATGAAAAAGAGGTAAAACAAGAAAATGCACAAAAAAATCTAAAAGTTAAGATAGCTATAGTAGTAGGTGTTTTGGTTGTAGCTTATGTAGGAATGGCAATCTTTTTTAGAAGTCATTTTTACCTTGGAACGACTATTAATGGAGTAAAAGTCTCAGGAAAAACAGTTGAACAAGTAAATGATTTGTTAACATCTAGTACCAATTCTTATACTTTAAATTTAGAGGAAAGAAACAATAAGAAAGAACAAATAAAAGCAAAAGATATAAATTTAAAGTTTACGCCAGATGGTAAAGTTCAAAAGATAAAAGATACCCAGAGTGCTTTTGGATGGATTGGTGGGATATTTAAATCTAAAGAGTATAACAATATGGTAACTCTTTCATATGATAAAGATTTACTAGAAAAAAGATTTAATGCTCTATCTTGCTTTGACAGTAAAAATGTTGTAAAACCTAAGAGTGCTTATCCTAAGTATGATAATGCTAAAAACGCTTATGTCATAGTACCAGAGGTACTTGGAAACAAAGTGAAAAAAGATGATTTTTATAAGTTAGTACAAAAATCAATTAACTCTGGCAACACTTCTATTTATTTAGATGAAAGTAAAATATATGAAGCACCAAACAATACAAAGGACTCAGAAAAGTTAAAAAAAGCTATTAAGACACTGGATAAGTATGTCGGTGTAGTTGTTACATATGATTTTAGTGACCGTAAGGAAACTTTAGATGGTTCTGAGATTAATAAATGGTTAAAGGTAGACTCAGAAAAGAATTATGACATAACTTTCGATAATGATGCTATGGTAGAATATACGAGAGGCTTAAGTAAAAAATATAGTACTTTTGGAGATTCAAGACCATTTAAAACTGCAACTGGTAGAGAGATTACTATTTCAGGTGGTATTTATGGATGGTTGATAGATAAAAAGAAAGAAGCTGAAGCATTAGTTGATGTTGTAAAAGCTGGAAAAAATGTTACAAGAGAACCTATCTATATACAAAAAGCTGTGTCTCGTAATAAAGATGATATTGGTAATACATATGTAGAGATTAGTCTTTCTGACCAACATATGTGGTTCTTTAAAAATGGAGAAATGCTTGTATCAACAGACGTTGTAACAGGTGATTTAGCTAGAGGATTTGCTACACCATCAGGTGTATACCCTCTTAATTATAAAGCTAGAAATGTTTCATTAACTGGTCAAGGTTACAGCTCACCTGTAAGTTATTGGCTTCCGTTTAATGGAAATATAGGAATTCATGATGCTACTTGGAGAAATTCTTTTGGTGGAGGTATATATAGGTCTTCAGGTTCACATGGATGTGTAAATACACCTTTCTCTAAAGCAAAGAAGATATATGAAAATATAGAACCAGGGGCACCAGTTATTTTATATTAGTAAATGTACTGTTAAGTGAAGTCATCTTAGTTTATTTAAGATGACTTCCTTTTTATATATAGATTATTTAAAAGGAGAAATTATAATGAATGAAAAGCTGATTAAGATTTTAGAGGAAGCTAAGAAAGATGATAAATTTAGAAACGAACTTATAAAAACAAGAGAACAACGTGATGTTATGGATTCATTTTGTAAGGTTGTTACCTCTAGAAGTTATGATATAACAGTAGGGGAGCTTTTTTCTATAGGGGAAGAATATACCTCAAATCTATTGAAAAGTGTAAACGGAGGAGCAGCATATCCTATTGAAGATTGGAGTGATTGGTACGAGGATTTTTTTATAATGTTGTAGAATGTATTAGAGTAACTGATGATATTATCTATTTAAGATTAATGAATTGATATTAAAATAAAAATATTAGAGATAAGTGTAAATTTTATCAATCTTAGAAAATATTAATTTATTTCTAACTAAATATAAAAAATTAGGTTAAAAATAAGATGACAAAAATCGATATAGAGTAATGATTTATAAAAGTTGGATGAAATAGTGTGAGATATTTCTAAAAATTCAAAAAAGACAATAAGTTTCAATGATTTGAGTGTTGAAAAATAATAATTAAAATTATAACTAGAAAAAAATTTAAATAAAAATTTTAAATGTCGATAAGACGTTAATTTTAAGACAAAATAACGCTATTGACAAACCCTATCGCTTTAAATTATAATTATTGAAAATAATGGTATTTAAAAATCATACTCATGTCATAGTCTAAAAGTAAGTCAAAAAAGGATGTAAATCTAAGTAAGTACTATTCTAAAATATGTTTTATTAAAAAATAAACGTTGAAAAATATTAATTATTATATAAAAATGCTGTTTATACTTTAACAATGGGGTAGTAATCTAATTAGAATAAAAAAATCTAATTGGTTATATACATAGTAAAAAGGTAAGAGAGGTGATTTGGATGGCTTTTGAAATAATAAAAAGCATTGTTGAGGCAGAGCAGACAGCAGACAGTATCAAAGTAAAAGCTGTTACTGATGCAGAGTCTATCAGAGCTGATGCTGTAAACAAATGTGAAAGCATATTTGCTGATGTAAAAAAACAAGCAAAGCTTATGGAAGAAACTCTTATTGAGAAGGCAGTCACCGACAGTAAAGCAGAGGTTGATAAAATCTTAGCTGATGCTAAAAGTGGATGTCTGAAAATTGAAAAAACTGCTAAAGAAAGAAAGAGTAAGGCGATTGAAGCGGTTATTGGAAAGGTAGTGAGATAATATGGCAATAGTTAATATGAACAAAATATCTATTGTTGGCTTAGAAGTTCAAAAAAGCCAGATTTTAAAGCTACTTATGAACCGTGGGTTTGTTCAGATTGATGATAGTGCCTTTCTTACTGAGGAGGAAGAATTAAAAAATTATCTTGTAAAAGATAGTGAAGAATCAGAAGTTATAATGCTAGAGCAGAAGATGTCTCATGTAAATCAAGCGATTAATATCGTTTCTTCACTAGTGAAACAAAAGAAATCCATGTTTGCACCAAAAAGAGAGTTTAACAAAATTGATAATGAAAAAGAAGAACAAATTTATGCTGAAGCTTTAGAGTTAAACAATCTACATAAGGAGATAGGTACAATAAGGTCTAATATAAACTTACTTAACAACAATAAAAGTATGTTAGAGCCATGGATTAACTTTGACATTCCTCTTGAAAATATGGAAACTAAGTATACAAAAACTATACTTGGAACTGTACCTATAAGCGCAAATATTGATGCTTTAAGAGTAAAATTAGAGGATGAAGTACCAGAAAGTGTTCTTGGGATTATAAATTCCGATAAATTAATGAACTATGTTTATTTAATTACTTTGAAAGAAACTTTTGATAATGTTTTAGAGGTTTTAAAAGAATTTAATTTTTCAGTGGTTTCATTACCAAATGAAGAAGGTACACCATCACAAGCTATCAAGAAATATAATGAAATGATAATTAGACAGGAAAACGTTTCTAAAACCAAGACAGAAGAAATTAAAAGTCATGGAGATAATATACACCTGCTTGAGAATCTATATGATTTTTACACTATAGAAAGAGACCAGAAAAAGATTATAGAGAGACTTGTCAAAACAAAAACAACATTCTGTCTTAACGGTTGGTTACCAAGCAAAAGGGCAGATGAGTTAATTAAAGAAATTACAGAAAAGTTTGATTGTTGTGTTCAGACAGAGGCAGGAAGTAAAGAAGAAGGCTTCCCAATTTTACTTGAAAACAATAAGCTTGTAACACCTTTTGAAAGTGTAACGAACATGTATAGTTGTCCTAGTACAAAGGATATTGACCCAAATACAATTATGACTTTCTTTTATATTGTATTCTTTGGAATGATGCTAAGTGACGCTGCATATGGGCTAATAATTGCACTAGTATGTGGATTTGTTGTATACAAAGCCAAGATGCAAAAAGGTGAAGGAAATTTAATTAAACTTATTGGCATGTGTGGAGTTTCAACTACTATATGGGGTCTTATATTCGGGGGTATTTTGGGGGATTTAATTCCTATAAAAGCATTAATCAATCCTTTAGAGGATGTTATGATACTTATGGGAATGTCGTTACTGTTCGGTATTATCCATATATATGTAGGTTTGGGAATAAAAGCATATACATTAATAAGGGATGGAAAGGTAATAGATGCAGTTTTTGACATAGGTTTTTGGTATTTATGTATAACAGGTGTATGTTTACTTATAATACCTTTTGTTGCAGGTGATATAGGTGTATTTTCTGAAGTAGGAAAATATTTAGCAATTATAGGTGCTATAGGTCTTGTACTTACTCAAGGAAGAAGTTTTAAAGGTGTTCCTGTTAAGCTTTTTAAAGGGTTTTCAAGTCTTTATGGTATAACAAGCTATTTTGCTGATATATTATCTTATACAAGAATTATGGCACTTTGTTTAACAACAGGAGTTATAGGGCAGGTTATCAATCTTTTAGGGGCTATAGCTGGTCCAATATTTGCAGTTGTAATTGGTGTTGTGGGACACACAATAAACCTTCTTATAAATGCACTAGGTGCATATGTTCATACAAGTAGATTACAGTATGTAGAATTTTTCAACAAGTTTTATGAAGGCGGAGGAGTTCCTTTTGTTCCGTTTAAGTATAAAACAAAATATACAAGCATTAATAAAAAGGAGATGTAAATATGGAATTTTTAAACGCATTAGGAAATGGTCAATTTTTGGCAATATCAGGAGCTGCTATAGCAGCATTATTTGCAGGTATGGGTTCTGCTAAAGGTACTTCAATCGCAGGTCAAGCAGCAGCAGGTGTTGTAACAGAAGACCCTAGTAAATTCGGTCAACTTCTAGTTTTACAACTTCTTCCTGGTACACAAGGTCTGTATGGATTTATCATAGCTTTCCTTATTTTATCAAAAGCAGGAATTATTGGTGGAGATGCAATACCAACATCAGCTCAAGGTTTACAACTTCTTATGGCAGGACTTCCAATTGGTTTAGTTGGTTTAGTATCAGGTATAGCACAAGGTAAAGCAGCAGCAGCAGGGGTTGGAATAGTTGCAAAAAGACCTGAAGAACTTGGTAAAGCTATAACATTTGCAGCAATAGTTGAAACATATGCTCTTTTAGGACTACTTGTTTCTTTCTTAGCTTACAATGGAATTGCAATTGGTTAATTATAGATTATAATTCATAAGTAAAAAAAATGAAAAGGAGGAAGCACTCCTATGGGTAATGAACAAAAAATGATTGACAGAATTATAGCTGATGCCAAACAAGAAGCACAAGAAATATTGGATAAAGCTAAAAGTGAGGCAGATTCAAAAATAAATTCAGCTAATGAAAAAGCTGAAAAGGAAATGGCTTCCTATACAAAGCTTGCAGAGGCAGAAGCAGAAAAAGCAGCTTCTAAGGAAATATCAGGAGCTTATATGGAGGCTAAAAAACAAATATTATCAAAAAAGCAAGAGCTTTTAGAAGAAGTAATTTTAGAAGCTAAAAATAAACTTCTAAATCTTAAAGATAATGAATATGAAGAGATTATACTAAATATGATTGAAAAATCAAATTGCACAGATGATTCAGAGATAGTCTTATCTAAAAAAGACAAGAAAACATTAAAAGATGTATTATTAAAAAAAGGTATTAAAGTGTCTAATGAGACTAGAGATATTACTGGAGGTTTCATAGTTAAAAAAGGTGACATTGAGTACAATTATTCATTTGAAGCCATAATTGCAGTAGAACATGAATATATTGAGCAAATTGCAGCAGAAATTTTGTTTAATTAAGGAGGGGTTAAAAAATGGCAGAAGAAAAAACTTATCCCTATGCCGTGGCACGAATAAGAGTGCTTGAAAAACAGCTTCTTAACAGACAAATGTTTATTCAAATGGCAGAAGCCAAAAGCCCTGAAGACTCTTTAAGAATTATAGCTGAGGCAGGTTATGTTGATACATCAAATAATAATATACATAATTTTGAGAATATTTTGACTCAAGAATTGTCAAAGACATATGAAATTCTTAAAGGTCTAGCTCCTGAAGAAAAATTTGTTGATGTATTTCTTTATAAAAATGACTATCATAACTTAAAAGTGCTGATTAAAGAAGAAATTTCTGGTGTAGATGGTGAAAAATATTTAATTGATGGAGGTACAATTCCTCTTATTAAGCTTAGGGAATCTTTAGCAAATCGTAGCTTTAGTGATTTACCTAAGATAATGGCATCAGCTATATTAGAGGCATTTGATGTTTATAGCAAGACACAAAATGGTCAGATGGTTGATATTGTTTTAGATAGAGCAACTTTTTCTAGTATGAAAGAAACTGCTAAAGAAAGTCAAAACAAATTTGTAATGGATTATGTTATGAAAGTTTGTGATTTAACAAATCTAAAGAGTTTTATAAGAGTCAAAAATATGAAGAAAGATTTTGATATATTTATGAACGTGTTTGTTTCAGGTGGCTCACTTGATAAGGAAAAATTCTTAGAAGCTTTTTCTTCAGACACTCCAGCATCATGTTTTAAATCTACTTCTTACTCTGATGTCTGTAAAAATGGCATGGATAGTGGTTTTACTGTCTTTGAAAAACTTTGTGATGACTATCTGATGGAATATGTTAGGGAAGCAAAATTTAAACCTCTTACATTAGAGCCACTAATTGCATATTTATATGCTAAAGAATCAGAAATAAAAACAATTAGAATTATTTTGACTAGTAAGCTTAATAATATAGACGCAGATACTATAAAAGAAAGGCTAAGGGATGCTTATGTATAAGGTAGGAGTAGTTGGAGATAAAGATAGCATTATGGGATTTTTAGCTCTCGGAATAGATATCTTCCCAGCCTATGATAGTGACGAAATCAAAAAAAGTATACATAAGTTGGTTGAAGATGAATATGCGATAATTTATATTACAGAACAGGCATCATTGCTTGCAAAAGAATCAATAGCAAAATACAAAGACTACCAACTTCCTGCTATTATAGTTATTCCAGGTATTGGAGGAAGTATGGGATTGGGTATGAATGAAGTAAGAGAATCTAGTAAACGTGCCATAGGTGCAGATATATTATTTAAAGAATAGATGAAAGTTGAATAAAAGACAATCTCAAATTTTATTAGTGCTAAAGATATGTATTGATAAAATATAGGAGGGAATATTTAAATTTTGATAAAGTATATGATTGCAGGTGAGAGAATATGAAAACAGGCACAATTGTAAAGGTGTCAGGACCGCTTGTTGTAGCGGAGGGCATGAGAGATGCGAATATGTTTGACGTCGTAAGAGTTTCAGATAAACATCTTATAGGCGAGATTATAGAAATGCATGGAGATAAAGCTTCTATACAGGTTTATGAGGAAACTTCTGGTCTAGGTCCAGGGGAGGAAGTAGTTTCTCTTGGAATGCCTATGAGTGTTGAACTTGGACCAGGTCTTATTTCAACTATTTATGATGGTATTCAACGTCCACTTGAAAAAATGTATGAGATTTCAGGTACTAATATAACTAAAGGTGTTGAAGTATCTTCACTTGATAGAACAATTAAGTGGGAATTTAAACCTAAAAAATCTGTTGGTGATAAAGTTGTAGCAGGAGATATAATTGGTGGAGTTCAAGAAACAGCTGTAGTGGAATGTAAAATTATGGTTCCTTATGGAGTTAAAGGTACTATAAAAGAAATCTATTCTGGTGAATTTACTGTCGAAGATACAGTTTGTGTTATTACAGATGAAAAAGGTAATGATATACCTGTGACTATGATGCAAAAATGGCCAGTTAGAAAAGAAAGACCATATAAAGAAAAGAAAACACCAGATTCACTTCTTGTTACAGGTCAAAGAGTTATAGATACATTTTTCCCAATTACAAAAGGTGGGGTAGCAGCTATACCGGGACCTTTTGGAAGTGGAAAAACTGTTACACAGCATCAGCTTGCTAAATGGGCAGATGCAGATATAGTTGTGTATATAGGGTGTGGCGAGCGTGGAAATGAAATGACGGATGTTCTTCTTGAATTCCCAGAATTAAAAGACCCAAGAACAGGCGAGTCACTTATGCAAAGAACTGTGCTTATAGCAAATACATCAGATATGCCAGTTGCTGCACGTGAAGCTTCTATATACACTGGTATTACAATAGCTGAATATTTTAGAGATATGGGATATAGTGTTGCACTTATGGCAGATTCTACATCAAGATGGGCTGAGGCTCTTAGAGAGATGAGTGGTCGTCTAGAGGAGATGCCTGGTGAAGAAGGTTATCCTGCATACTTAGGTTCACGTCTTGCTCAATTCTATGAAAGAGCAGGAAAGGTAAATTGTCTAGGTATGGATGGAAGAGAAGGGACACTTACAGCAATTGGTGCAGTTTCTCCTCCTGGTGGTGATACATCAGAACCTGTCAGCCAAGCAACGCTTCGTATAGTAAAAGTATTCTGGGGTCTTGATGCATCTTTAGCATATAAGCGTCATTTCCCAGCAATTAACTGGTTGACTAGTTATTCGTTATATCAGGAAAAGGTCGATGTATGGGCAGATAAAAATGTAAATGATAATTTCTCAGCTCAAAGAGCTCAAGCTATGAAACTTTTGCAAGTTGAATCTGAACTTCAAGAAATAGTTCAATTGGTTGGTGTTGATTCACTTTCAGATGGAGATAGATTGATATTAGAAGTTACTCGTTCTATAAGAGAAGACTTCCTTCATCAAAACTCTTTCCATGAAGTTGATACTTATACATCACTTCATAAGCAATATAGAATGATGGGACTTATATTAAAATTCTATAAGTCAGCACAAGATGCTATAAAGCAAAATGTTACTATAAACGATATTATCAAGCTTTCAGTTCTTGAAAAAATTGGTCGTGCTAAGTATGTAGAAGAAGACAATATAAATGCTGCTTACGATTCAATTGAAGATGAAATAGACAACGAGCTTGCAGACCTTATTAAAAAGAGGGGGGCTGAAGAACTATGATAAAGGAATATAAGTCAATACAAGAGGTAGCCGGTCCTCTTATGCTAATAAACGGCGTAGAAGGTGTAAAATTTGATGAACTTGGAGAGATTGAGCTTTCAAATGGAGAGATTCGTCGCTGTAAAGTTCTAGAGGTAAATGGAGATACTGCACTTGTTCAGCTTTTCGAAAGTTCAACAGGTATAAACCTTGCTGAAAGTAAAGTTCGTTTTTTAGGAAAGAGTCTTGACTTTGGAGTTTCACCAGATATATTAGGTCGTGTTTTTAGTGGAATGGGTAGACCTATTGATGGAGGTCCAGAAATTATACCAGATAAAAGACTTGATATAAATGGAGCTCCAATAAATCCAGCAGCACGTGACTATCCAGCCGAATTTATACAGACTGGTGTCTCTGCTATAGATGGGCTTAATACACTAGTTAGAGGGCAAAAACTTCCTATATTCTCAGGGTCTGGTTTACCACATGCCAATCTTGCAGTTCAGATTGCAAGACAAGCAAAAGTACGTGGAACTGATTCTAAATTTGCCGTTGTATTTGCTGCAGTTGGTATAACTTTTGAGGATGCTGAATTCTTTATAAGTGATTTTAAAGCAACTGGTGCAATCGACCGTTCTGTAGTATTTGTAAACCTTGCAAATGACCCAGCTGTAGAGCGTGTATCTACACCTAGAATGGCACTTACAGCAGCAGAATACCTTGCCTTTGAGCAAGATATGCATGTACTTGTTATCATAACAGATATTACAAACTATGCAGAGGCATTGCGTGAAGTTTCAGCAGCTAAAAAAGAAGTTCCAGGACGTCGTGGATATCCAGGATATCTTTATACTGACCTTGCTACGATGTATGAAAGAGCAGGAAAAATGAAAGGGCATGAAGGTTCTATAACTATGATTCCAATACTTACAATGCCTGAGGATGATAAGACACATCCAATTCCTGACCTTACAGGATACATTACAGAGGGACAAATTATACTTAGCCGTGAACTTTATAAAAAAGATATACAGCCTCCTATAGATGTTTTACCATCACTTTCTCGTCTAAAAGATAAGGGGATTGGTAAAGGGAAGACTCGTGAGGACCATGCAGACACAATGAACCAGCTTTTCGCAGCCTATTCAAGAGGTAAGGATGCAAAAGAGCTTATGGCTATACTTGGTGAATCTGCACTTTCTGAGATTGACTTAATGTATGCTAAGTTTGCAGATGAGTTTGAAAAAGAATATGTTTCACAGGGATTTAGAACTGATAGAACTATTGAGCAGACATTAGAAATCGGATGGAAGCTTCTTAGTATGTTACCAAAAAGTGAACTTAAACGTATTCGTGATGAATATTTTGAAAAATATATGCCTAAGGAGTGATATCTGTGGCTAGATTAAATATAAATCCAACACGTATGGAAATGACTAGACTTAAGAAACTCCTTAAAACTGCTACAAGAGGTCATAAGCTTCTTAAAGATAAACTTGATGAACTTATGAAACAATTTCTTGAGATTGTAAGAGAAAATAAGCGATTACGTGAAGAAGCAGAAAATGCTCTTGATGCTGCTTATAAAAATTTTATAATCGCAAGAGCAGTTATGAGTCAGGAGTATCTGGGGTCAGCACTTATGATGCCAAAGCAATCTGTTTCAGTGGATGTTTCTACAAGAAATATAATGAGTGTTGATGTTCCTGTGTTTGACTTTAAAACTGAAAACAATCAAAGTGATATTTATCCTTATGGTCTTGCTTTTACATCAGGGGAATTAGATTCTGCTATGGAAGCTTTCTCAGCTGCTATGCAACCACTTTTAAGACTTGCAGAAAGTGAAAAAAGTGCACAGCTTCTTGCTCAAGAGATAGAAAAAACACGTAGACGTGTTAATGCTCTTGAAAATGTAATGATACCAAATTACATTGAGACTATTAAGTATATAGCTATGAAGCTTGAAGAAAATGAGAGAGCAAGTACTACTAGACTTATGAAGGTTAAGGATATGGTGCTTAAAAAAGCACTTGAAGAAAAGAAAAAAAATGATTTGGTTGTATAATTAAATACTATAAAAAATAAGTCTAACATTCTAATTTATAGAGGTTAGACTTATTTTTTATGTTCAAATTAGAAATATAGATACTATAAAAATTAATATATTGTTTAAAAACATACTGTATTTAATTAAAAATAATATATTTAACAAAAACTTCTAAAAATTAACGAACTGTTAATTTACACTTAACTTTATATTAACAAATTAGGTGTATTATATAAACATAAGCAAAAACAACAAAAAACAAATGAAAAAAGATAAAAACACAATAAGGGGGAAGATATGAAAGAATTTATATTTACTTGTCTGTGTATTGTAGTGATTACATTTATGACAAGTTGCATATCAACAACACCACAAACTACTCAAGGAAAAGGAAATAATAAACTTACAATATATGCAGCATTAGAGGAAGAACAAATAGCTTACTATATGGAAGGGTTTAGAGAAGAGCATCCAAATATAGATGTAGAAATAGTTATGGATTCTCATGGTGTAATAGCTTCAAAGTTATTAGCAGAAAAAGATAATCCACAAGCAGATGTTATATGGGGATTATCAGCAATGAACATGATAGAGCTAAAAGAAGATGGAGCACTTGAAGCATATAAGCCTAAAAATTATGATAAGGTAGATAAAAAATTCAAAGATATTGACAAAGATGTATCTTGGGTGGGTATGAGTGTACCAGAAACAGCTATAGTAGTTAATTATAAGGAGCTTGAGAAATTGGGTATAGATATTCCAAAAAGTTATGAAGATTTAATAAAACCAGAATATAAAGGACTTATAACAATGCCAAATCCAGCATCATCTGGAACAGGATACCTTACAGTATCAGGACTTATTCAAATGATGGGTGAAAAAGATGCTTACAATTATATGGATAAATTACATAAAAATATAGCTACATATACACATTCAGGTTCAAAACCCGCGAAACTAGCTGGTTCTGGAGAATATCCAATAGGTATTACACTTGGATATAGAGCTACACAACAATTATCCAGTGGAGAACCTATAGAAGTTGTATTTCCAAAAGAAGGTTCAGGTTGGGACTTAGAGGCAAATGCCCTAGTTAAAAAAGATAATATAAAAAAAGAAGCAAAGTTATTTTTAGACTGGGCAATAAGCGATTCAGCTATGGATAAATATGCACACGAAGTAGCAGTTACTTCTATAAAGACAGATAATCCAGTTCCGAAAGGTTATTCTAAACAACCATTTGAACAGCTAATAAAAGAAGTTGATTTAAGCTCTGCTGCCAAAAACAGAAGTACAGTACTTAAAACTTGGGAATCAAAGTATGGTTCAAAATCTGAAAGTAAGTAAAGTTTAACTTAATAATTTAGATGAAATAATTTTAGAAGAAAGGGTAAAGTGTAGAATTTAAAATAAAAATATAACTATATAAGGGGAGATAAGATATGAGTTACTTAAAAATAAATAATGTGTTTAAAAATTATGACCAAAAAAGGGTTTTAAATAATATTAGTTTGGATATTGAAGAAGGGGAATTTCTATGTTTACTTGGGCCTAGTGGATGTGGTAAAACTACATTACTTAGGATAATAGCAGGTCTTGAAGATGTAAATAGTGGAGCTATAATTCTTCAGGATAAAGATATTACAAATTTAGAACCATCAAAGAGAGGTTTTGGAATAGTATTTCAATCATACGCATTATTTCCAAATATGACTGCATATAATAACATAGCTTTTCCACTTAAAGAGAGAAAAATTTCAAAAGAAAAAATAGATAGCAAAGTTAAGGAAGTGCTTGAAATAGTCGGCTTGACTAATGAAGCTCATAAATATCCCAAAGCATTATCGGGTGGACAACAACAGAGAGTTGCAATAGCAAGAGCATTAGCACTTGAACCAAAGTTTTTACTTTTAGATGAACCAATGTCTGCACTAGATGCAAAGGTTAGACACAAGCTTAGAATGGACATTAAAAAGTTACAAAAAGAACTTAATATAACAACAATAATGGTAACACATGACCAAGAAGAAGCTATAACTATGGCAGATAAAATTGCAATTTTAAATGGAGGAGATATAATGCAAATAGGAACTCCAGAAGAAATATACCAAAATCCTCAAAACTTATTTACAGCCCAATTTATAGGAGATACAAACTGTTTTGATAATGGAGATTCTATACTAACTGTAAGACCGGAATATGTTCAAATAGAGAAATCAACAAAAGAAAATTACCAAGGGATAATATCAAATATAGAGTTTAGAGGGAATTTATTAAGAGTTGAAATAAAGGATAAATTAAATGAAAATTTCATAATAAGTGATGTTTCTATAAAAGAGTGGGTTAATTTAAATTTAGTAGAAGGTGACCTTGTAAAGATAAGTATAGACGAAAAATACTATTTAAAGTACCCAAAAGTTAAAGGAGCATAAGTGTATGAATAATAATGCTATAAGTTCTAAAAGTATAAGTTTTAAATCAAAAATGAATTTGGACATAAAAAAATGTATGCTTACAGTATTAGTTATGTCTTTAGTAATGTTTTTATTGGTACCTATAATATATCTATTTGTACAGGCATTTTTAGATAAAGATGGAGTTTTTGTAGGATTACAGAACTTTCAAGAGTATTTGGCTTCTGAAGCTCTATTGAATTCTCTAAAAAATACAATATTTGTATCTATTATATCAACTGTAATATCGTTAACACTTGCATTAGTATATGCGTATGCATTAACTAGAACAAAGATTAAATTTAAAGGATTTTTTAAGTCATTAGCAATGTTTCCTATGTTTGCTCCAACAATGATGCATGCAATAGGTCTAGTATATTTATTTGGGAATCAAGGATTGGTGACTAATTTACTTGGAATACATGTTCCAATTTACGGAGAAGTGGGAATAATACTGGCACAAATTATATATGTATTCCCTCAATCATTTCAAATACTTTATATATCATTAAACTCAACTGATTATAGATTATATGAAGCTAGTAACACTATGGGAATAAGTAAGATAAGGGAATTTATAAGTATAACAATCCCAAGTATAAAATATTCTTTAATAAGTTCTGCATTCGTATCATTTACATTATGCTTTACAGATTTTGGAGCTCCAAAGGTAATTGGAGGAGAGTTTAATGTATTATCAATAGATGTATATAAACAAATTATAGGACAACAAAATATGCCAATGGGAGCAACTGTATCAATATTACTTTTAATACCTGCAATAATATCATTTATAGTAACTAAAAAAATTGAAAAAAATCAAAATTCGTACATAACTTCAAAGTCAATTCCATATAAAGTTAAATCTAATAAGTTAAGAGATGGGATTTTAGGAGGGATTGTAGGAGTTATTGCATTTGGTATAATAGCTGTAATGTTAACTGTAATCTTATCATCATTAATCTCAGTTTGGCCATATGATTTAAGACTTACACTTGAACACTTTTCTATGAAAAATAGTATTGATGGAATTAAACCATTTGTAAATTCAATAAAAATGTCACTATTGACAGCTATTCTAGGAACAAGCTTTGTTTTCTTATTTGCATATCTAAATGAAAAAACAGAAAAAGCTCCATATTTAAAATCATTTGGATATTTTCTAAGTACGTTACCTATGGCATTGCCAGGTTTAGTGTTAGGTATAGCTTATGTACTATTTTTTAATAAATTAGAGTTTAATTTTATGGATACAATATATATTAAGAATTTATTTAATGGATTATATGGAACATTACTTATAATGGTTATATGTAATATAGTTCACTTCTTTTCAGTAGCATTTATAACAGCTACCACTGCTATTAAGAAAGTAGATAAAGAGTTGGATATGGTAGCTAAATCAATGGGAATAAATAGTGCATCAATTCTTAAGAATGTAACTATACCACTTTGTTTGCCAGCAGTTTTAGAGAACTTTATGTACTTTTTCTTAAACTCTATGGTGACAATATCAGCACTAGTTTTTATATATACTGCAAGTTCAAAAGTAGCTGCAATATCAATTGTACAACTAGATGATAAGGGGAGTACTGCACAGGCAGCAGCATTAGCTGTATTAATACTACTTACAAATATATTGGTTAAAATAATACATGAATTTATAAAGAATCGTTTAGAAAAAAGAACAAACATTAATTAAAAAAATTATCCTAAAAAATTACAAGTTTAAAAAGTCTATTCTTATAATTTATTATTTACAGAATAGACTTTTTAAATTTATTATTAATATTAATTGCTTTTATTAATTTTCCTTTTAATATTATCTATAATACTGTTTATTTCTTTGTGAGATGAATTTTTCAGAATAATTATATATTCATCACCTCCAATACGATAAACTATATATTTTTTGTTTATTACAGATTGTATAATTTTACTTGCTTGTTTAATATATAAATCTCCTGTCTGATGACCAAATTTATCATTAATCTTTTTCAAACCATCTAAATCTATTGATATGATAGATATTAGATTCTTTAGATTTGAATTGAATTATTTATTTTCATAGCTTAAATGTTTTGTGAAAAGAGCCTCCCACAATCTCCCCATAATTAATATATATCTATAAATTTCACCATAATATATTTATATATTATCAAATTTATCTATAGATTACAATGTGTAAACACGCCTAAAGTATTCAAATATAGGTTTTTTTAAAAATTATAGTATACTATTTATGAATATATAAAATTGTAGATAAATCATTTATATTTGCTATTTCTCAATGGAAGATACAGTATAAAATATTCTGATTAATTGCAATATGTATACTTAATTGAAGTTAAGTTAAGAGTTATAAATAGGTATTGATGAAATAGCTAGATTTATATTCATAAGTATTAATTTTATCAAAGATAGGCGAAATACTTTATCCTAAACGTAAGTATTGTTGAGATGCAATCTTGAGATATGATAATATAAATTGAAAGATAGTGAACTTAATCAAATAAAATGATTAATCTAGCTGTATAAGCAAATAAATTTTAAATTTTATAATATAAAAGAGGTGGAAAATGAAAGATAGACTTGATTTAACAGAAGGAAGAATTACAGAAAAATTACTTAAGCTATCACTTCCAATAATGGGGACTTCATTTATACAAATGGGGTACAACATGATAGATATGATATGGGTTGGTAAAGCTGGAAGTAAAGCAGTAGCTGCAGTTGGAACAGCTGGATTTTTCCCATGGCTTGCAATGGCATTTATTATGATTTCAAAAGTAGGTGGAGAGGTAAAAGTAGCACAAAGTATTGGAGAAAATAATATAAGCACTACTAAATCATATATGAAGTCAGCAATAGAAATAAATATTATGCTAGCAATAATATATACAATGTTTTTAATAGTATTTAATAAGCAGTTGATAGGTTTTTTTAAATTAGGAGACTTAGAAGTTATAACCATGTCCAGACAGTATTTGATAATAGTAGCTCTAGGTATGGTATTTTATTTTATTAATCCAGTATTTACTGCAATTTTCAATGGACTTGGAAATAGTAAGACTCCTTTTCGCATTAATACAATAGGATTAGTAACTAATATTATACTTGACCCTATATTAATTTTTGGATGGGGATTTGCTCCAAAACTTGGTGTTGCAGGAGCTGCTATTGCAACTGTATTTGCTCAGATAGTAGTTACTACATGTTTTATATATATAGTACTTAAAAGTAAAGAAGAATATTTTAAATTAAGACTATTTAAAGAAATAGAGACTAAATATTATAAAGTGCTGTATAAATTAGGATTACCTGTAGCAATACAAAGTGGTATGTTTACAGTATTCTCAATGTTACTAGGAGTAATAGTAGCATCATGGGGACCTGTAGCTGTTGCAGTGCAAAAAGTAGGCTCACAAATAGAGGCAATTTCCTGGATGACAGCTGAAGGACTATCGGTTGCATTAGGAAGTTTTGTTGGACAAAATTATGGTGCCAAGAAGTATTCTAGAATAAATAAAGGTTGTAAAATAGCTATAATTGTATCTTCTGTACTTGGAATAATAACTACTTTGGTATTAGTATTTGCAGGGGAGAGTATCTTTTCTATTTTTATAGATGAAAGCGAGGCAATAGAAAAGGGAGCAATTTATCTTAAAATATTAGGATATTCTCAATTTTTTATGTGCTTAGAAATAATAACAACAGGAGCTTTCAAAGGATTAGGTAGAACCTATATACCTTCTACTATAGTTACTATACTGACTGGTGCAAGAGTACCATTAGCTTACTTTATATCTAGACCAGAAATATTGGGTCTAAATGGTGTATGGTGGAGTATAACCTTATCAAGTATATTAAAAGGGATATTAATGATAAGTCTATTTATATCTTTATTAAAACTTGGAAAGTTGTATAAGATGTCTGAATAAAATTTAATTTATCTTAAATGTATAGACATTTTCTTTGTTTGTATATAAAATTATCTTATTATGTAAAAGATTTGATTAATGAGGAGTGAATTAAATGAAAGAGCCAATTTATAAAGTTATAGAAAATCATGTAAGAGAATTAATAAATTCAGACAGTTTGAAAAAAGGGGATTTAATCCCCTCTGAAAAACAGTTGAGTGAAGAGTTTAATGTGACTAGAATGACTGTAAGGTCTGCATTAAATAACCTAGTTAAAGAAGGATATATAGCCAGACAAAGAGGGGTAGGTAGTATAGTTCTTGCAAATAATATATATGATAATATATCATCTGTAAGTGGGTTTACTAAGGAGATGGAAAGTAAAGGATATAAAGTATCTAATATATTGGTATCTCTTGAAATAGTTCAAGCAGATGAAGAATTATCAAGTAAATTAAATATAAGCTTAGAAGAAAATGTATGGGAAATCAAGAGAGTAAGATTAGCAAATGATGCAAGAGTTTCATATATGATTACTTATATGCCAGTTAAGCTATTTCCAAATTTAAATAAGACACACTGTGAAAATTCTCTTTATAATTTTGTTGAAGAAGTATGTGGATATAAGATAGCCATGTCAGAGAGAGAAGTACAAGCTGTAATATCAAATGAAGAGTGCATGGATAATTTAAATCTAGAAGAGCCAGAGTCACTTTTATATATAAGTCAAATATGTAAGTTACAAAATAGTGAGATTTTTGAATACTCACACACATATCACCATGGATATACATTAACTTTGAATGCTGTTGTCGAATAAAATTTAAATAAAATGAAAAAGTTTTCTTGAAATGTATATACATTTGAGATATAATAATATCAAGAATTAAATGTATATACATTTAAAAATAAGATATATACATTAAGATAATAATTAATAGAAAAGCATACTTTAAATGTATAGTTTAAAGAACTTATGACTTAAAAAATATTTAATGAATCTAATTTGGAGGGAAAAAATGATAAAAATAATGTTAGCTTGTTCAGCAGGAATGTCAACTAGTTTATTGGTTACAAAAATGGAGGATGCAGCAAAGGAAAACGGTATAGAAGCAAAAATATGGGCTATATCAGAGGTGAACTTAAAAAATGAAATAGAAAATTGTGATGTCTTACTTTTAGGACCTCAAGTTAGATATGTATTAGGAAAAGCAACTGAAATGGCAAAACCATATAATATTCCAGTTGAAGTTATAAATATGATGGATTATGGAAGATGTAATGGAAAAGCTGTGTTAGATAGAGCTGTAGAATTAAATAGTTCAAAATAAAGTTGTACTGGAGGATGTAAAATGGAAAAATTCATGTCATTTATGGATAAATATATAGTGCCTGTAGCTGCCAAAATAGGAGCTCAAAGGCATTTAGTAGCAGTAAGAGATGCATTTATAGCAATGATACCTATAACTATGGTAGGTGCATTAGGAACATTGATAAATAACTTACCGTTAGAAGCATACAAAAATTTGATGGCAAATATATTTGGAGAAAATTGGACTACGTTTGGAAGCGACCTTTGGTGGGGAGCAATAGGTACAATGGCAGTATTCTTAGTAATAGGTGTTGCTTATTTCCTAGCAAAATCCTATGAAAGTGATGGGTTACAAGCTGGACTTATAGCATTATCTATCTTTTTTATAATGGCTCCACAAATCGGTAAAATAGTTCCTGAGGGGGGAACTACAGCAGTTGAAGGATGGGGGATGATACAACAAACTTACTTAGGTACAGCAGCCTTATTCTCTTCTATATTAATAGGATTATTATCAACTGAGATATTTGTAAGGTTATCTAAAGTAAAGAAATTAACTATAAAAATGCCAGATGGAGTTCCACCAGCAGTTTCAAGGTCATTTGCAAAGTTAATACCAGGAATGTTAACTATAATGATATTTACTGTAATAGGAATATTTATAAAGATGCTTTCAAATGGAAATTTCTTAACAGATATTTTAAATACTTATTTAGGAGCACCACTATCAAATGTAGCTGATAGCCTAGGTTCTACAATGCTTATTGCATTTATAATTCATATACTTTGGACTGTTGGGCTTCATGGTGCAAATATAGCACTTCCTTTTACAGAAACTATACTTATGAAATTAGGTGGAGAAAATGCTGCGTTGGCTCAAGCAGGAGCAACAGAAGGATACCATGTACTTGCAGGTTCATTCTTTGATGCATTTGTGTATTTAGGTGGTTCTGGAATGGTATTAGGATTAATTGTAGCTTTATTAATAGCTGGAAGAAGACGTAAAGAGATGATAGTATTAGGTGGACCACCAGCAATATTTAATATAGGAGAACCATTGATATTTGGACTTCCAATAGTTTTAAATCCTATATTTATGATTCCATTTGTACTTGCACCAGTAATATGTAGTGCTGTATCATACTTAGCAATAGATTTTGGATTAGTAGCACCAGTAATTTTGCCTAAAATACCTTGGGTAACACCTCCTATATTAGGTGGAGCAATGGCTACAGGTGATTGGACTGGCGGAGCTTTAGCACTATTTAATTTAATATTATCAATATTAATGTATATTCCATTTGTCATAGCATCTGAAAAAATGGAGGCTAATAAATTGAAAATTAACAACTAGGTGGTTTTTATTAAGGTTAATAAATGTATAGGGTTTTGTAGAGTGTATTAAATTATAGGTAAGGATGGTATAATGAGATGAAAAATGGACTAAA
This sequence comes from Clostridioides sp. ZZV14-6345, assembly GCF_020657775.1. Lineage (NCBI taxonomy): Bacteria > Bacillati > Bacillota > Clostridia > Peptostreptococcales > Peptostreptococcaceae > Clostridioides > Clostridioides sp. ZZV14-6345. Next base: position 34,323 of record NZ_JAGWCX010000020.1, read on the forward strand.
AATAGTTACAATCGGAGGAGGTTCAAGTTATACTCCTGAGCTTGTAGAGGGTTTTATAAATAGATATGAAGAGTTACCTGTAAAGGAATTATGGCTTGTAGATATAGAGGATGGAAAAGAAAAACTAGAGATAGTCGGAAATCTAGCTAAAAGAATGGTAAAAAAAGCTGGAATAGATATGAAAATAAATCTTACTTTAGATAGAAGAGAAGCTCTAAAAGATGCAGATTTTGTGACAACACAACTTAGAGTAGGTCTTTTAGATGCAAGAATTAAAGATGAAACTATTCCTTTATCTCATGGAGTTATGGGGCAGGAAACTAATGGTGCTGGAGGATTATTTAAAGCCCTTCGTACAATACCAGTTATATTTGATATAATAAAAGATGTGGAAGAATTATGTCCAAATGCATGGATGGTGAATTTTACAAATCCAACAGGGATAATAACAGAAGCTGTATTCAAATATACTAATTTTAAAAGATATATAGGTCTATGCAATGTGCCAATTCATTTAAAAAATGATGTTGCCAAACTATTTAATGTAGAAAGTGACAGAATAAGTATGGATTTTGCAGGTCTTAATCATATGGTTTATGGTCTAAATGTATCTTTGGATGGAGAAGATGTTACAAAAGAAGCAATTGATAAGTTTGTCAAAGCAGATATAAGTATGCAAAATATAAAGGCAATTGATTTTAATGCGGAATTTATAAAATCTTTAGGTGTAATACCTTGCCCATATCATAGATACTACTATAAAACTAAAGACATGCTTGAAGATGAGTTGAGAGAGTTTAAAGAGGGAAAAGCTAGAGGTCAAGTAGTTAAAGAGTTGGAAGAACAATTATTTGAATTATATAAGGATGAAAAATTAGATATAAAACCACCTCAACTTGAAAAAAGAGGAGGAGCTTACTATAGTGATGCTGCTTGTAACTTAATAAGTTCTATATACAATGATAAAAAAGACATCCAAGTAGTTAATACATTAAATAATGGTTCTATAAGAGATTTTAAAGATGAACAAGCTGTAGAAGTGAGCAGTGTAATAACAAAAAATGGTCCAAAACCATTAAGTATAGGATATTTACCAGATTCTGTACATGGATTGGTAAGTCAAATTAAGTCATTTGAAGTCTTAGCAGCCAAAGCAGCTGTATATGGCGATTATGAATCTGCTCTTTTGGCACTTTGCATAAATCCATTGATTCCATCAGATGATTTAGCAAAAACTATATTAGATGAAATGTTGGAAGCTCATAAAAATTATCTTCCTAGATTTAATAGATAGTCTATAGAAAGTAGGTTATGGTATGACTAAAATTATAATAAATGCAGATGACTTTGGATATTGCGAAGCCGTGAATTATGGTATAATATCAGCTCATAATAATGGAATCGTCAAGTCCACTTCTATGATGGCAAATATGCCTGGGGTAGAACATGGGGTGAAGTTACTTAAAGAAAATAAGACTTTAAACTGTGGAGTTCATATGACTTTAAGTTGTGGTAGACCATTATTATCTAACTTAAAAACTATTGTTGACAAAGACGGTTTTTTTATTAGGAGGATTACAGACGAAATTATTAAAAAAATGGATTGTGATGAGATTTATAGAGAACTTTGTGCTCAAATAGAGAGAGTAGAAGGGCTTGGAATAGATATATCTCATTTAGACAGTCACCATCATATCCATACTTTAGTAAGTTTAAAGCCAGTAATAGAGAAGATTGTGAATAAGTATAATCTTCCAATAAGGGGCGGATTTGAATATAATTTAGAGTATTCTAAAATAGTTCCTTTAATAGATAGTTTTTATAAGGAAAATGTAAGTGAAGAATATTTTATAAAAAATATAGATGAAATAACAAAGTATGATGTAGTGGATATTATGTCTCACCCAGCTTTTTTAGATGATTATATTTTAAATTCTACATCTTATGCTATTGATAGAACGAAAGAGCACAAGATACTTACATCTAAAAAAGTAAAAGAATTTTTAGAAAAGAATGGATTAGTCATATCAAGCTATAGAGATATTTAGGAGGTAGAATAAATGGATGAAAAGATGATAGAGATATCTTTTGGAATAATTGGATTTGCAGGTGATGCGAAAGGGCTAGCATTTGAAGCAATAAAAGAAGCAAAGAGCGGGAATATAGATAAAGCTAGAGAATGTATTGAAAAGTCGAAAGAATCAATTCATAAAGCTCATAAATTTCAAACAGAATTGATACAAAATGAAGCTAATGGTAATAAAACTGAAATAAGTGTTATACTTATTCATGCACAAGACCATTTAATGACAGCTATGAATTTTCAGCAATTAGCAGAAGAATTTATAGATGTATATGAAAGATTAGAAAGTAAGTAATTTAAAATTATTATTAAGAAAGAGTGACCAAAAATAATTTTTATAATTATTAAAGGCACTCTTTTTTTATTTAAGTAGAGTTTATCAATATAGTATTATGATATTGATACTTTAAAATTTAGATTTCTCGTAATTGTAAGGTATACTAGTGCCAACAACTACATCTTCAATTTTTTCAACAATAAGCCAATCATCCATATTTCCTTGATGGTCAAAATCAAGAGGTGTTATTTCTTCAACATTTTCAAACTCAACTAAGCATAAACATTTTTTATGCCAACGAACTTTTTGTTTTTCAGATAAATTCAATTTTGGTTGATTTTCATTCAAAATCTTAGAAATTTCATCTTCTGTTAACTTAATGTAGTTTTCTACTTTTTTAACAGTGGCTTTTGCAGATATCTTTGCAGTTCCTTTTTCCATAAAATAAAGTAACTCATCTTCAAATACTCTGCTATGTGGTATTTTTCTACCAGCAGCGCCTCTAATAACCATTGTTTTTGTTCCAGCTAAAATTTTATCTAAGACCTTTTCTCCTTTTTTTCCTGCATTATCACAATATACTAAGTGTACCATGTCTCAAATCCTCCTTGCTAAATTCCTTATCTATAAATTGTATTTTATCATTCTTTAAATGAAAAGTCATTCTATTTATATCCAACTTAAAATAAAAAAATACTACTTAATGCAAGAAAACCTTATCTGAGTTATATATAATTAAGATTAATTAGGAATTTTTATCCTTTTACAAAATAATATTGACTAAAAATAGAAAAATGCTATAATAAATATGTGCTTATGATAATCAATATCATGTAAGTATAATAAACAGGTAGGAGAAGTAATCATGAAAAAAATAAAATCACTTGCAATATTTATATCTATTATAACTACGCTAGTACTTGTTACAGCATGTTCAGATAAGAATACAGAGGATAAAAATAAATCAGAGACAAGAGTTGTACAATCTGTTAAAGGAGAGGTTAAGATACCATCAAATCCTAAAAAAATAGTTGATATATCAGGAAGTAGTGAAGAACTATTATTAGCAGGTCATAAGCCTGTTGCAACAGCAAATGTAGACTCATATGAAACTGATAAATTACCAAGTTACATAAGAGAAGAACTTAAAGATGTAAAGATAGTTGGACACTCAATGATGGATACTATGGATATGGAAGCTATATTAGAAGTAAATCCTGATTTAATAATAATGAGTCAAAGACAAGAGAAAATATATGACCAATTAAAAGAAATAGCTCCTGTAGTTATGATGAAAGATTATGCAAATGACTGGAGAAGTAAGTTAACTGATGTTTCAAAATTATTTGACAAAGAAGAAGAAGCTAAAAGTTGGATACAGAAGTATGATGAAAAAGCTACAAAGTTAGGTAAAGAAGTTATAGAAAAAAATGGAGAAAAAACTTATTTACCAGTGTTGGCAAGTTCAGGTCAATTTATGGTATTTAGCGATGGTGGAATAGGAACTTTAATCAATGATGATATGAAATTAGCTAGACCCAAAAACATGCCAAAGCAAGATGGAATAACATTACCAATGGTAAGTATGGAAGGTTTAACAGATATAGATGCAGACCATATAGTTGTAATTGCTACAGAATCAGATAAAAAAGATTTAGAAAATAGTGCTATCTGGGCTCAAATAAGAGCAGTAAAAGATGGGAATGTAACAATACTTGATGCAGCTCCATTTTTCAGTCAATCATATAATCCAATTGGAAAAGAGTTATTATTAGAATCAGTTAAAAATGAATTAACAAAGTAATTCTTAACTTAGTAGGTGTGAGATAATGATATTCATTTTTCACACCTATTTTTAATAAAACTTAAAATTAAAAATATTTAATAGATTATATTATACTGACGATTAAAAGGGAAAAGGAGGTAGGTTAATTGACTAAGCTGAGTAAAAAAAATCTAACTTACTTGTTGATATTAGTAAGTATAGTTGTACTTGTACTTGGAATTGTATTATCCATAGCTATTGGAGCAAAAGATATGAATCTATCAACTGTTGTAGATAGTTTGATAAAAATGGAAGATGGAATAAATATGAGAATAGTAAAAGATGTTAGACTTCCAAGGGCAATAGCAGCTGCACTTGTTGGAGGGTTTTTAGCAGTTTCTGGGGCAATAATGCAAGGAATAACAAGAAATCCTATAGCTGAACCATCTGTTATAGGAATTACACAAGGTGCTACGTTTGCAATTGCAATATCATTAGTACTTCAAAAAAGACTTCCTCAACTTATACATGGGAGTTTTAGCACAATGATGTTTGCATTTACTGGGGCAAGTATAAGTGGATTATTTATATATTTTATAAGTTCTAAATCAAGAGGAAGAGTTAATAATGTAAAGCTAGCTCTTGCAGGAGTAGCTCTTGGCACATTGTTAATTTCTTTGGCATCAGCAATATCCATGTATTTTAACCTATCTCAACAGTTGAGTTTCTGGATATCAGGAGGTCTTGTAGGGGTGAAGTGGGAAGGTATAAAGCTGTTGTTTATAGCTGGAGGTATTGGATTTATTTTAGCTATGGTTATGGCTCCAAGAATAACTATATTAAGTCTTGGAGAAGAAGTGGCAATAGGATTAGGGCAAAAAACTAACACTGTTAGATTTATATGTATAGTACTCATAATATTAATGACTGGAGCATCTGTTTCAGTGTCTGGTAATATTATTTTTATAGGTCTTATAGTTCCTCAAATAGCTAAAGGAATAGTAGGTTCAGATTATAAGTATATAATACCGAGTTCTTTAGTATTAGGAGCTGTATTACTTGTATATACAGATATATTAAGCAGAATGATAAATCCTCCATATGAGACACCAGTAGGTTCTATAACAGCACTTATAGGAGTACCAATATTTATATACCTTGTTAGAAAGGGGGAGAAATAAGTACTATGAAAAATATTATGAAAATAAATTCTAAAACATTGCTTGTTATATCAATTTTAGTGGTACTTATTCTTATCACTTTTCTAGTGAGTTTAAATATGGGCTCATTTTCTATAGAACCAGTAGATGTTATAAAAACTTTTTTAGGTCAGGGTCAGCGTAATCATGAAATTGCGATATTTAAATTGAGATTACCGAGAATAATAATAGCACTTTTGGTTGGTTCTGCATTATCAACAGCAGGTGTAATACTTCAAGGAGTTACAAAGAATGATTTAGCTGATTCTGGGATTTTGGGAATAAATTCAGGTGCAGCATTATTTGTAGTAGTTTATATATACCTTATGAATGGTAATGTCTATGAAGGTATGAGTAATCTAACTGTATTTACAATGCCAATTGTTGCACTTGTAGGAGCTTTATTTGGAGCATTTCTTATATATTCTCTTGCATGGAAAGGTGGTATAAATTCGTCAAGATTACTGCTTATTGGTATAGGTGTAAACATAGCTTTTACTTCAATTTTGACTATATTTCAATTGAAATTTACAACACAAGAATTTAATAGGGTTATGGCATGGACATCAGGTAGTATCTGGGGAACTAGTTGGAAATATGTAATAGCTGTACTTCCATTTATAGTGATTTTTATGGGGATAACTATTTATAAATCTAAGTATATAGATGTTTTAAACTTGGGTGATGAAGTATCTACGAGTCTTGGTGTAGATGTAGAAAAACAAAGAAGAAGACTTATAATATATGCAGTAATTTTATCTGGTGTATCGACAGCAGTAGCAGGTAGTATTTCATTTTTGGGTTTAATAGCTCCACATATAGGTAGAAAAATAATAGGGCCAAAGCATAAAAGATTAATACCAGTATCAGCATTGATAGGGACATTATTACTTTTAGTAGCAGATACTATCTCAAGAAATCTTCTAGCACCTATAGAAATACCAGTAGGCATAGTGGTTTCTATAATAGGAGTGCCGTATTTTATTTATTTAATGTTGGCAAATGATTAGGAAAGGATGTTGTTATGAACTGTATAAATACTAAGAATCTAAATGTATCATATGGAAATACAGATATTATAAAAAATCTAAATTTAAGTATACCAAAAGGAAAAATAACTACTATAATAGGGGCTAATGGCTGTGGAAAATCGACAATACTTAAAACTATAGGAAGAATTGTTAGTCCTAAGAGTGGAAAAATATATATAAATGGAGAGGACATATATAAGAAGAAATCCAAAGAAATAGCAAAGGATATGGCAGTACTACCACAAAGCCCTCAAGCTCCTAGTGGTCTTACTGTTTCAGAATTAATTTCTTATGGAAGGTTTCCTCATAAAAGTGGATTTGGTAATTCTAGTAAAGAAGATAGAGACATTGTAAATTGGAGTTTAGAAGTTACTGGAATTTCAGAATTTAAAGATAGAAATATGGAAGACTTATCAGGAGGGCAAAGACAAAGGGCATGGATAGCAATGGCTTTAGCACAAGAGACTGATATATTACTATTAGATGAGCCTACAACATATTTAGATTTAGCCCATCAATTAGAGATACTAAAATTATTAGATGAATTAAATAAAAAACAAGGAAGAACTATTGTCATGGTGATACATGAACTTAATAACGCAGCGAGATTTGCTGACCACATGATAGGTATTAAGAAAGGAAAGATAGTTTGTGAGGGTGATGCATACGATGTTATGACGAAAGATAATCTCAAAGAACTATTTAATATTGATGCAGAAATAGCAACAGACCCAAGAACAAATAAACCAATTTGTATAACTTATGACATGGTATAAATGGTGACAACATGGAAAATCAAGAAGCATTAAGACATGAAAAAATATGGATTTTATTATTTAGATATTCTATACCTGCAATAATAGCAATGATGGTAACTTCACTTTATAATGTAGTAGATAGAGCTTTTATTGGTTCTATGGAGGGCATTGGTTCTATAGCTATTGCAGGTCTTGGTGTAACTATGCCAGTATTTACCATAATAATAGCTTTTGGAATGTTGGTATCAGTAGGTGCTAGCACAAGATTGTCTATAAAGTTAGGTGAAAGAAATAAAGAAGAAGCAGAGAAGATATTAGGTAATGCTTTAACGTTATCTATAATTATCTCTTTAATTATAACTATATTAGGATTAGTTTTCTTAGAAGATATACTTTTTATTTTGGGTGCAAGTAAAGATTCAATATTTTATGCAAAAGACTATATGAGTGTCATATTGGTTGGAAGTATATTTAATTTAGTTGCATTTTCTCTTAATAATGCAATTAGGGCAGAAGGTAATCCAAAATTAGCAGCAAGGACAATGATTGTAGGATGTGTATTAAACTTGATACTGGACCCTATATTCATATTTGTGTTTAATTTAGGTATAAAAGGAGCAGCTATAGCAACAGTACTCTGTCAAATAGTGGTATTCGTTTGGGTAACACATTATTTTATAAGAGGGAAGTCCAATTTAAAGCTAAAAAAATGTAACTTAAAATTGGATAAAGATATAGTAAAAAAGGTATTTGCAATAGGTATGACACCTTTTGCTATGGAGCTAGCTATAAGTATAACTCACATGTTTACAAATAATTCTCTAAAGGTTTATGGCGGAGATTTGGCTATTGGAGCTATGACAGCACTTACATCTATTTTATTGATGTTTATGATGCCTGTGTTTGGTTTGAATCAAGGTATGCAAACTATAATATCATACAATTATGGTGCAAAACAATATGAGCGTGCAAAGAAAACTTTAATAATATCTATCATAGTGTCAATTGTTATATTGTCATTTGGATTTTTAGTAGTACAAGTCTTCCCAGAAGCATTTGTAGGCATCTTTAATAAAGATTCAGATTTAATGGAGATAGCTGTAAGAGGTATAAACATAAATCTAATTACACTGCCTATAATGGGAATTTCTATTGTTGGACCTGTATATTTCCAATGTATAAGTAAAGTTAAACATTCTATGTTTTTAACTCTTTTAAGACAATTTATTTTATTTATACCATTAATCATTGTACTTCCAATTCAATTTAATTTAGATGGAGTTTGGTTGGCACAGCCAATTGCAGATTTCATTGCTATGATAATCGTATTATTATTCTTAAAAAGGGAGTTTAAAACAAGTCAAGTATAAGGAAATTAGAAAATAAAAAAACTTGTCTTCATAAAATGTTTAAACTTATTTTATAGAGACAAGTTTTTTATTTTATTTAACGAAACTATCCATACTGACTTCTTCTAATGTTTTTCCAAAAGTCATTTTCTCAAATATTTCTTGAGGTAGAGGTTTTGAAAAAACATATCCTTGTATCATATCACAATTAATTTTTTTAAGATAATCCATTTGCAAGATTGTTTCAACACCTTCTGAGATACTATTCATATTTAATTTTTTTGTCAAATTAACTATAGACTCTATTACATGATTTTCAGCAATATTATCTGCATTAGGTGAGCTAAAAAAAGCACGGTCAAGTTTTAATGTATCAACTTTTATTTCTTTTAACATATTTAGTGAAGAATATCCACTTCCAAAATCATCTAGTGAACATTGAAAACCTTCTTCATGGATTTGGTCTATTATATTAATTAATTTTTGGAGATTTTCAAATACAAGTGTTTCAGTTAATTCAATTTCTAAGAGTTTAGCAGGAATATCGTATTTATTACGAATCATTCTGTATTTTTCTAAAAAATCTATATTATTTAAGTTTGCACGTGAAAAATTAACTGAAACAGGTATTGGAGTTTCTCCATTATCTATCCATTTTCGTATCATGTTACATACTTTTTCAAAAACATAGTAGTCAAGTTTTGTGATAAAACCATTTTTTTCAAAGAAAGGGATAAACTCATCTGGTGGGATAAGACCTTTATTTGGGTCTTGCCATCTTACTAATGCTTCAGCACCTACAATAGTATTATCTTTAAGACTTATTTTAGGCTGAAGATATACTATAAATTCGTTATTACTCAGGGCTTCTTCCATTCTATTTTCCATTTCTTTTTCTTTAATCATTTTTAAACGTTCTAAGTCGCTATAAAAAACACATGTATAAAGTGGATGATTTCCAATATTTCCTTTATTATTTTTTCTTGCAACATTTGCACGGTCTTGAATTGAAACTAAAGGTAGATTTGGGTCATCAATTTTATATACACCTATAGATAAAGCTATAAAATATTTACATTCTTCATTTTTATTGAAATTATTAATATCATTTGTAATCTTTTCTATGTACTTAAGAATTTCTTTTTGAGGAATAGTTTTAATAAGTACATTAAACTGGTCATTAGAAACTCGACAAAGTAATTCTTCTGGTTTTAGATAATTACTAATAACATCATGTATGTATTTTAATGTTTTATCTCCTGCTTTACTACCAAAAGAATCATTAATAAGTTTGAATTTCTGAATATTTATAGATATTAATGAATATGTTTCTGGTGAAGATGACTGTATAATTTTTTTAGCTTCCATATCAAAACGTGCTTTACTATAGCCTTTAGTTACAGAGTCTACATAGGCAATTTTTGTAAGTTGTTCTTTATTTTTTTGATTTATAAACATAATCATTATAATAAGCAGTAAAAATAATATAATAATTAAAATATTGATAAAGATTGCTTTTTTTAGAAGTAAATCAAATTGTGCACTTGCTATTTTTGTTGGAACAACTGAAAGGAGGTATAAGTTTTCTTCTTGTAATGGAAGATAGTGTATTGCTTTAGAAATACCATCATTTAATGTAAAATACATAGAACCAGTTTTGTTCTTTTTTAAGTTTGTTTTCATTTCTTCAAGTTTATTTTTATCAACCTGTTTTCCTTGATATTTAATCATGTCAAAAAAATTTATCACATTCTTTGGTGCATTTTTGTTTGCTGAACTTACAATAAAATTTCCATTTTGGTCGATAATTTGGGAAAAACCTTCACCATTAAAGCTTTCTACACTTAATAAGTTTCTCATAGTATCAATATTATTCCAAGCAGCAACAACTCCAACAATTTTATCCCCTTTGTATAGTGGTACAGAATATAAAATTCCATACCTACCAAATGGTGATTTAACATGAGTAATTGTTTCTTTACCTTGAAGGGCTTTTCTATAAAAGTCTTGTTCTTTAACATTACCTGTATCTTGAAGGTTACTTATGAAATTCCCATTAGAATCAATAATACCTAACCAATCAAATTCAAATAATTTTAATTTTTTGGATAAGTATTTATTAACTTCTTTGTCATTATCATTAATCTCAAAATAAGTATCTCCAACAGAATATAGTGTCCTAAATATACTTTTACATTTCACATCAATTGTAGTAGAGATGCTTTGTGAAACTTCTATAAGATACCTTTCTGTTTCATTATGTGTTACTTTATTTAGAGTCATAATAAAAGTGACACATGCTAAGGACACAATTATAAGGAGTGTTAATAGTAAGCTGGCTATTATTTTTTTACTTTTTATGTTTTCAAAGTTCATTCTTTTGTTTCATCCTCCATCCTTTATTTGTTTACAAATAAGAGTTCTCTCAGACATATTATACCAAATATCTTTTCATACAAAGACATTAAATTTTATTTATTTGACTTTATATTTAACTTTATTTAAGCTTTTTAGAGAGTAGATAAGATATGTTTATAGTTTTAAATCGTATTTTATGATGTTTTAATTAAAAGAGGCTAAAAAAGGAACTGTTCTCAAAATAACTTTGACACAGTTCCTTTTCAGTATTGTAAATTTTTATAAGATTAGAAAGGATTTTTAGTTTATACATCTATTATAAGTATTATATTTATAAAAAATGTTTTATTGTCTATTGCAATCTAAAATGTAGATGAAATTCTGTAAATACCAAATTCTCTATGACCAAGACTTTCAGCTTTGGTATGCTTACCATTACAGACTTCTACTATTTCATTAAATATTTCTTGACCTATATCTGCTATTTTAGCACCATCTGTTACAATTCTACCTGCATTTATATCAATATTGTCTGGCATTTTGTTGTATGTATCACTGTTTCCAGTGATTTTAATAACTGGTGAAATTGGGCTTCCTGTTGGAGTACCTCTACCAGTTGAAAAGATTACAATTTGTGCACCACCTGCTACCATACCAGTGATAGAATCTATATCCTGACCTGGAGTATCCATAAAATATAATCCTTTTTTATCAGGAGGTACAATATCAATTTCTATACAATCTTTTGTCTTTTTACTAGCATGGATTATATCATCAAAAGTGTATTTAGCAGATAGCCCTTTATTTAGTAAACTCCTTCTTATCGTATGCTCAAAAGAACTTATCTCCTTACTATCTTGAAATGTAGAAACAGCTCCTTGAATTTGCCCATCAACAATAATTGGAACTCTGTTTGTAATGATTTTTGTACTACCTATGTTTTGTATCTCACCAATTTGAGGTTCCATAGTTTCAACTACTTGTGGAAGAACTGTGTTTGGAATAACATCTATAACATTATGATAAAGTGCATTTTCTTTTTTTATACCAAATATTTTTTCAGCACTTTTATTAAATAATGTTATTTTAAAATTTTTATCGACTGTTATTATTCCATCATGTACGAAATCTGTCATAGCTTCTATCTGTAATCTTCTTTTTTGTTCATCTTTGGTTGCTTCAAGTATTTGTTCTGCTTGTTGAATAGCTCTAAGTATGTTTTCTTCTCTAGATTCGATTAATATTCCATTACAATTAAGTCTCTTGACAATATGTGCAACAGTAGTATCTCCTATATATGTGTTGATACCCTTTTTTCTGTACTTTTCTATAGCATCATAAATTTCTTCTTCTTTTTCAATTTCAATCATAGTTATTTTCTTATTCAATATCTCTTCTATAATATCGAAGCCATAGATGACATTATTAAATCCAATTATTCCAAATGGTTCATCGGAATTTTTTACTTCTTTATAGCTTTTTATAATATCATAAGCATCTACTTTAATTTCAACTATGGGTATGCTGTAAGTAGCTTTTAACATGTTGTAAGTTCCACCTCGGCTTATGATAATTCTAGTACCATGATTAATACTTTTTTCAGCAAGAGGGATACCTTCTTTTAGATTGCCAAATACAACATCAATATTTGTATATTTGCTTTTTTTAACTATGTGAAGTGATTTTTCATAGGTTCCTTTAGTGGGAGCAATAACGAGTATTTCTTTCATAATAATTCCTCCATATTTCATCAAATAAACTTAAATATTATCTCATGACTAAATTTTATAAGTTATATTTTAATATTTTACTTTATATTTAATTGTAAATAAAGTATTTTTAAAAAGAACATTATATTGTCCAATATAGAAAATGATGTTATATATTTTAATTATATAGATATATGGGTATGTATAAATAAACATGTGATAACATTTTAGTGTAAAACATATGTATAATATATTCATAAGTATCTTATTTTAAGTAATATAGTATATAATGTTTGTTAACAAGTAAAAAGATTGAATAAAAGTTAATTAAAAATTTAAAGTAGGAGGTAAATTTATGCTTTCAAAAGATATAGCTTCAAAGGTATTAGAAAAGTGTCTAATTACTGGAGGAGACTTTGCTGAGATTTTTGAAGAAGACACTATAAATAACTCTATTAGTTTAATAGATAATAAAGTAGAAAATGCAATAGGTGGAAGAAATTATGGTATAGGAATAAGAATATTTAAAGGATTAAAGAGTATATATGCTTATACAAGTGACAATTCATTAAATAGTTTGTTGGATGTAGCATACAAAGCTGCTGTTGCTTTAGGTAAATTGGAAGATGGAAAAAGTGTAATATTAAATTACAGTATTAAAATAAATAATATACATAATATAAAAATTTATCCAAATTCAATAGCTAATAGAGATAAAGTAAATGTTATGAAGGTTGCATATAGGAGTGCAAAAGAATTTAGTAGTGATATATCTCAAGTAAGTGTTAGCTATTTGGATAAAGACCAAAAAATATTAATTGCAAATACTGAAGGGATATATGTTGAAGATAGAAGAATAAGAACTAGACTGGGAATAAGTTCAATTGCATCCAAAGGTAATGAAAATCAAACTGGATTTGAAGGACCTGGAGGCTGTAAAGGCTTTGAAATATTTGAAGATATAGACCCAGAATACTATGCAAAAGAATCAGCTAGAGTAGCACATACTATGCTGCATGCTAAAAATTGTCCAGCAGGTAATATGATGGTGGCAATAGATAATGGGTTTGGTGGAGTAATATTTCATGAAGCTTGTGGACATTCTTTGGAAGCTACATCAGTTGCAAAGGGCAACTCTGTATTTGCAGATAAATTAGGTCAACAGATTGCCTCTACAAAGGTTACAGCTATAGATGATGGTACAATACCAAATTACTGGGGTTCTATGAATATAGATGATGAAGGGAATCCAGCTCAAAAAAATATACTGATTGAAAATGGAATTTTGAAGTCTTATATGATAGATAAGCTTAATGGTAGACGAATGGGAATGAATCCTACAGGAAGTTCTCGTAGACAAAACTACAAATTTGCTCCAACTTCAAGAATGACTAACACTTATATTGCTGCTGGAGAAGATAAACCAGAAGACATTATAAAGTCGATACCAGATGGACTTTATGCTAAAAAAATGGGTGGTGGCTCTGTAAATCCTGTAACAGGAGAGTTTAATTTTGCAGTTTCAGAAGGTTACTTGATAAAAAATGGAGAAATACAAGAGCCAGTTAGAAGTGCTAGTTTAATTGGAAAAGGTAGCGATGTACTTATGAATATAGATATGGTTGGTGATAACTTAGAACAAGCTCAAGGGATGTGTGGTTCCTCATCAGGAAGTATACCAACTAATGTAGGGCAACCTATGATAAGGGTAAAAGAAATTACTGTAGGTGGAAGATAGGAGGGATAAGTGTGGAACTTAAAAGTTTTAAGGATATATTATTTAAAAAAGCTCTAAGTGAAGGTTTTGAAGAGTGTGAAATATATTATTATACAGGAGAAAATTTAAGTATAAATATATATGAAGGAGAAGTTGAGAAATACAATCTTGATAAATCTTTTGGTTTATCTTTTAGAGGGAAGGTAAATGGAAAGATAGGTTATTCTTATACAGAAATTTTAGATGATAAAGCTGTTGATATGTTGATAAAAAATGTAAAAGATGGAGTAGGTACTATTGAAAGTGACGATGCACAATTTATATATGAAGGTGATAAGCACTATAATGATGTAAAGACTTACTCTAAAGAGTTAGAAAATTTAGAAGCAGATAAGTTGATTGATTTAGCTCTAGAAATGGAAAGAGAAACTAAAGCTTATTCAGATAAGGTAGTAAATTTATCTAAGTGTACTATATCTTATTCTGTATCAAGTAATGGTATATACAATACTAAAGGTCTTGATTTAAGTAATAAAACTAATGTGCTTATAGGATTTGTAGTTCCCATAATACAAGACAATGGACAAAAATATGATGGAGTAGGGTACAATATAGGAAATTCTATTGAGGAAATAAAGCCTTGTGAGATAGCAAAACTTGGTGTTGATAATGCTTTGTCTAAAGTAGGAGGTAAGAGTATACCATCAGGTAAATATAAAACTATATTGTTTAATGAAGCTATGGTATCTTTACTTAGCACATTCTCTGGAATATTTAATGCAGATTCAGCTCAAAAAGGATTATCTTTATTAAAAGGCAGAGAAGGAGAGATGATAGCATCTCCTATAGTTACAATAGTTGATGACCCACTTTTAGAAAATGGCATGGCATCTACTCCTTTTGATGATGAGGGAGTAGCTACATTTAGAAAAGAAGTTGTTTCAAATGGAGAGCTTATAACTTTACTTCATAACTTAAAAACGGCTAATAAGGCAAATGTAAAGACTACAGGAAATGGAATAAAATCTTCATATTCATCACCTATAAGCATATATCCAACTAATTTTTATATAGATAAAGGAGAGAAATCTCTAGATGAAATTATGAAGGATATAGGCGAAGGATTGATGGTTACTAGTTTTGCAGGTCTTCATTCAGGTGCAAATTCAGTAACAGGAGACTTTTCTTTAGCAGCTAAAGGCTTTTATATCAAAGAAGGGAAAAAAGAATTTCCAGTAGAGCAAATTACAGTAGCAGGAAACTATTTTGATTTATTGAAAGATATTGAAGTTATAGGGGATGATTTAGAGTTTCCAATGAGTAGCATAGGTTCACCTTCAGTTGTTATTAAGGAGTTATCAGTAGCTGGAAAAGATGAATAATAAAAAGTCGTGATGCATACAATTAATATCATACGTTAAATTTAAAGGAGGGGATATTATGAGTGATGCACATTACGACATGCACAAGAGAAAGGGATACTCAAGTGATGAGCCATACCCAGAAATAAAGGTTTTAGGGCAAAATAAGTATTATGCAGAATTATTGATGGATGACTATGCTGGAGTATCAAGTGAATTTACGAGTGTAAATCAATATCTATACCACAATTTTGATTTAGATGAAAAGCATAGAGAATTAAATGAAATGTGGGTAAATATATCTATAACAGAAATGTTACATATGGAGATATTAGCAAAGACTATAAGATTATTGGGTGGAAATCCTGTATATAGAGGCTCTACAAGTTCTTGTGGTGCATATTGGAATGGTGGTTTTGTATGCTATGGAGATTCTATTTGTAACAGATTAAAACTAGATTTGCATTTGGAACATGTGGCTATTGACAATTATTATAAAGATAGAAGTCTTATTGAAGACCCTTATATAAAAGCCATATTAAATAGAATAATCCTAGATGAAAAACTTCATGTAAGTTTATTTGAAAAAGCAATAGAGAAGTATTGCAAATAAACTCAAAAGTTTAGTTATTCATCATTTTATTCATATATATAAAATAACCATCATACATTTTCTTGAAGGGAGTTGCTATTGATATGTATTATGTATATGTGAATGATATAAATATAGCCGTATATGATTTAAATCCGAGTGCTAAAAAAACAGTACTTTTTATACATGGATGGCCATTAGGACATAAGATATTTGAATATCA
Source organism: Clostridioides sp. ZZV14-6345 (assembly GCF_020657775.1). NCBI lineage: Bacteria > Bacillati > Bacillota > Clostridia > Peptostreptococcales > Peptostreptococcaceae > Clostridioides > Clostridioides sp. ZZV14-6345. Next base: position 50,745 of record NZ_JAGWCX010000020.1, read on the forward strand.
AACAAATATATTACCAAAACTCGGATATAGAACAGTTTCAATTGATTTAAGGGGGTTTGGTAAATCTGATGCAACCTCAGGAGGATATACTTATAGCCAGTTAGCAGATGATATTTATAAGGTGGTACATGCTATTGGCTTAAAAGACTTTACCCTTGTTGGTTTTTCAATGGGAGGGGCAATTGTACTTAGGTATATGAGTTTGTTTAATGGATATGGGGTATCAAAATTGGCATTAGCTGCAGCTGCTGCACCATCATTTGTACAAAGACCTCCAGAGTTTCCATATGGTATGACACGTGAAGATGTCAATAAATTGATAGCACAAGCATGTACTGATAGACCAGGAATGGTAACCAATTTTGGAAAAAAAGTGTTTGCATCAAATCCCTCAGAAAGTTTTAGAAGGTGGTTTGATGATATTGGTTTTAGTGCATCAGGTATTGGAACTATTGGAACAGCTATATCTTTAAGAGATGAAGAATTGTTTAATGATTTAAAATGTGTGAGAGTGCCTACTGGTATATTTCATGGGAAATTAGACGAAGTATGCCCATATGAATTTGCAGTTTTTATGAATGAAAAAATAGAAGATTCAACTTTATATACTTTTGAGTATAGTGGTCATGCTATATTCTATGATGAGCTTAAACTATTTAATCAGGAATTTTTACAGTTTTTAGAGGAATAGAGATATTTTATTACCACTTAGAAAAAGAGTAATATTATGTGAAATGATTTAAAATAAATTTTATAATGTCTTGTACACTAAACAAATAGGGTCTTAGAACTTGTCATTAAGTTCTGAGACCCTATTATTATATATTCCTAAATTTTGTTATGATTTATTCTTTATTCTTACTCAAAATTGTTGATATATTAACAATTTTATATTAAATTTTTGTTTCTATTTCAATAATGTTAAAATAATCGTTTTAGAAATTAAATTATAGGTGAAAAAAGATAGCTTACATTATTTTACTTATAGAAAATAATGGTAAATGATACAAAATGTGATTTTTAAGATTTAAAACTTTTTCAAAAAGTGCTACAATAGACCAAATTATTACTTTCTATACTCGTTAAACAGGAGGTGGTGCTATGAAAAAACATAATATTTTATTTGTATCAACTGATGACAAAATAAATATAGACATATCAAAACAATTGGAAAATATGTTTGGAGAATTTTGTAATATAGATAACTTGGTCTATGTAAATAGAATAAGTATTGAACTGTCGAAATATGAGCTTGTAGTATGTTCAGACAATGATATAAAAGAGCATATACATAATAATATTGATAAAAATATACCTATTGTAATAATACATCGTACTATAAACATTGAAAATATAAATCAGATAATAAGTATAGAAAATGATTCTGACGTTATGGTTATAGATGCTTACAAAGAGTCAGCAGATGAAACTGCCAAGATAATTAGAAAACTAGGATTAATTCACATTAATCTAATACCATATTATTCAGATTGTGATAAGTCTAAATGTGAGATTGGAATTATTACGGGAAGCAGAAACAGCATACCACAAAACATAAAGCAAATAATTGACATAGGTGATAAAGTAATTGATATAAATACAGTTATAGAAATCTTTACAAAACTAAATATATCTATAGATAAGTTACATATTATTAAAGAAAAATATAATGAAGATACAGTAAGTGGATATAGGTATTACACAACTATGAATAAAACCATGAAGAGTTTTTTGGAGATTATAGATGAAGGTATTGCTTCTATTGATAAGTTAGGAAAATTTATATATTGCAACAAAGTATTCTCTAATCTAGTTGGAATAGACCAAAATGAAATTATATCTAATAATTTTATGGACTTATTTAGTGATAAGGTTGTCAAAAAAATATTTTTTCAAGAGGATGAAGTTAATGATGAAGTAGTAAATTTAAATAACAAAAAACTGATAATTAATAAAGTAAATGTTTATGAAAATAATGAACGAATAAAGAGTATTATAAGCCTTAAAGATATAAGTGCAATCCAAGTACTTGAGGACAAGATTCAAAATAAATTTCAAGCAAAAGGTTTTGTATCAAAGTATACGTTTGAAAATGTTGTAGGTGAGAGTAAAATAATAAAAGAAAAGATTAATATTGCAAGAAAAATAGCAGCTACAGATTTTTCTGTGTTGATACTTGGAGAAAATGGAACAGGAAAAGAAATATTTGCCCAGGCAATACATAATGAATCTCTAAGAAAAGACAAGCCATTTGTTGCAGTCAACCTATCTTCTTTGTCAGATACACTTATTGAAAGTGAGCTTTTTGGTTATGAAGAAGGAAGTTTTACAGGAGCAATAAAAGGTGGGAAAATGGGTATATTTGAAAGAGCACATGCAGGAACAATTTTTTTAGATGAGATAGGTGATATATCGCTAGATGTACAGAAACGATTGTTGAGAGTTTTACAAGAAAAAGAAGTTATGAGAATGGGTGGAAGTAAAATTATACCAATAGATGTTAGAATTATAGCTGCAACGAATAAAGATTTGAAGAAAAAAATCAAAGAAGGTTCTTTTAGAGAAGATTTGTATTATAGGATTAATGTATTACATATAGAGGTACCTAGACTTAGAGAGCGTAAAGAAGATATACCTCTTATAAGTAAGTATTTTTTAGATGAAATAAATAGCAACAAATGTTTTACAGAAGAATCAATGCAAGCTTTAAGGATGTATGAATGGCCAGGGAATGTAAGAGAGCTTAAAAATTTAATTTATTATATTGACACTATAGTGGAAGAAGATAGAGTAGATTACGAGCATTTGCCAGAACAATTTAGGTTTGAAAAAAACAATACTTTAGTTAATGAAAACTTTGATTCAATTATTCTAGATTTCAAACAATCGAACTTTTTTGATGAGAGTATATGTATATTGACTAGTATAGAAAATTGGAATAATAAAAATATGTTTTTAGGAAGAAATAAACTACAAGAAATTTTAAAAGAAAAAGGTATTGTTTTAAGTGTAGACCAAATCAGAAAAAGAATAGATAAATTAAAGAGTCATGGTTTACTTTTATCTGGAGTAAAAAAACAAGGTAGTTTTATAACTGCTGAAGGAAAGAACTTTATATCATATGTAAAATTTAAGGGGGAGATATAGGGGACTAAAAAGGAAAAATCCCCTAAAAAACGACCTATAATAGACAGGAATAAATAAGATTATTTTTAAAATTAAGACAGTTCAAAAGTGTTAAATTAATAATATAAAAAGATTATTTCTAATAAAACAGTAGTAAGTCTCAATTTTACTACCGTTTTTATTTTTTGAAAAGTTTATTATACAATTAAAATTTGTATTTTGGCATATCAATTGCTACATAGAAAAAATATAGAAAATTGTAGAACTTGGAGGATTGTTGTTATGAAGTCAGCTTATAAAGGATATGAAGCCTATAGTTATTTAGAAAAAGGAAAAGATATTTCATCCATTGAGATGTGTAAAGGAGATAAGAGAGTAAAAGAGTATCTTATTGAGTTAGATGATGCTCAAGAAGCTAAGGTTAAAAGTATAGTGGATGAAAAAATATTTATATCATTACATGAACATCCAGTCTTATTTCCAGAACACCTAGAAAGAGATATATTTGAATACAATAGAGAAGGTAAACAAAGATGTGCTTATGAAGCATTATCAAGAGGATATTATGATGCTATATTTGATAATTTAATGGATGGTGTATGTACGATAACATCAAATTCAGGCTGGAAATGGGATGATATATTAATAGACTTAGGCATGAGATTGTGTGATTTAGCCCATCAAGATTTTGTTATAAAGTGTGAAAAAGTAGAAGATATATACAGGGCTAAAAGTGAAGGGAAAGTGGCATTGATACCAACGCTAGAAGGGGCAGCACCAATAGAAAATGAACTTGATAGAATAGATATACTATATGGATTTGGTATAAGATTAATGGGTATCACATACAGCGAATCCAATGCATTAGGTTCAGGATTAAAAGAAGAAAAAGATGGGGGTCTTACAAATTTTGGGAAAAAAGCTGTTGAAAGAATGAATAAGATTGGAATGGCAATTGATTGTTCACATGTTGGAGTGCAAACTACACTTGATGTTATAGAATATAGTAAGGACCCAATAATATTAAGCCATGTTGGCGCAAGAAGTTTATGGAATACAAAAAGACTAACTCCAGATGAAGTGTTAATAGCATGTGCTAAAAAAGGAGGGGTTATAGGTGTAGAAGCAGCACCTCATACCACAATAACGGAGAAGAACAAAGAACATTCAATAGAGTCATTTATGGAACATTTTGAGTATATTAAAAATTTAGTAGGAATAGACCATGTAGCTTTTGGACCAGATACAGTATATGGCGACCATGTAAAATTACACTCAGTACTAGCTGCTAAATTTGATATAAAAAAAATAACAGGTACAAAAGAACATCCTAAAGTAGAATATGTAAAAGGTCTTGAGAATCCAACCGAAACTTCAAAAAATATTGTTAGATATTTAGTAAAACATGGATATAGTGATGAGGAAATAGAAAAGGTACTAGGTGGAAATATACTTAGAGTATTAAAGCAGGTTTGGAAATAGATATATTAGAAATATTAATAAAATTTGAGGATTTATAGGGAGGTTTTATAAATGGATTATTTAAAATTAGCTAATCATCCACTTTTGTGGATAGCAAGTACAGTAGCAGTATCAATAGTAGTGGTACAATCCCTTATATTTGCTATAAAATCTTGTAAAGTCGGTAAAACAATGGGAATAACAGATAAACAAATAAAATCAGCTGTTAAGAGTAGTGCTATTTCAGCTATAGGACCTTCAATGACTATATTTGCTGGAATGGTATCGCTTATAGTAACTATGGGTGGACCTATAGCATGGATGAGATTATCATTTATAGGTTCTGTAATTTTTGAATCAATGTCAGCTGGGTTTGGGACAGATGCGTTAGGCATAACTTTAGGTTCTCCAGAAATGACAAAACTTGCATTTACAAATGCAGTTTGGACTATGATACTGGGTTCTTTAGGATGGATAATATTTACACTACTATTTGGACATAAACTAGATAAGATAACTAATGTTATATCTAGTGGTAAGAAATCATTTATACCAATAATATCTCTAGGAGCAATGTTAGGCTCATTTGCATATCTAAATGCTGATAGGGTGTTACGTTTTGATAATGGAACAATTGCATGTATAAGTGGAATGGCTATAATGGTAATATTGTGTATGCTTGAAAAGAAGAAGAACATAAAATGGCTAAGAGAGTGGGGGCTTACAATATCAATGTTTAGTGGAATGATAATAGCTTCAGTAATATAAGGGGGTAGTTTTATGAGTAAAGTAAAATCTGTATACAATGAAGAATATTTACCTTTTATGATAAAGTATGGAAGATTGACATTATCTTTAGGTATTATAGCAGCATTAGTTCCTGGAATAATTTTGAGCTTTGGATTTGGTATTATGCCTCCAATATCAGCATTATTAGCAAGTACGATGGCGATTGTTAGTATGAGTGCTCCAAACTACATAATAGAACCAGTTTCTTATTCGCCAATCTTAGGTATACCAGGAACTTATATGAGTTTTCTTTCTGGTAATATATCTAATATGAGGCTACCATGTTCAATAGCAGCTCAAAAGGCAGCAGAAGTTGAATCAGGTACAGAAGAAGGTTCAATAATATCTACAATAGGAATAGCTGTATCTATTTTAGTGAATATAAGTATACTAACTATAGGAGTAATTTTAGGAGGAAGTGTATTATCTAAAATTCCAGCTGAAGTGGTAGAAAAATTAAATTTAATTTTACCAGCTCTATTTGGGTCAGTTTTTGGACAAGTATTTTTACAGGATAAAAAATTAGGTCTAGTAGCAATTGTAATATCTGTATTGACTATTATACTGTCAAAGCAGGGTATAATACCTCAGTCTTTAGTAGTTCTTATATGTGTATTTGGCACTATATTAATTGCAAGAGCTATGTATAAAGATAAGCTTAGTGACTAATTACAATGAAATAATAATGAGTTTTAAAATATAAAAATTGGTTTTTAAAGTATAAAAAATTGTATTAAAACTACTTAAAAATTGGGTTTTAAGGAGGGAATATTTTGATATATGATTTAATCTTAAAAAATGGATTTATAGTAGATGGCACAGGTAATACTGGTTTTTATGGAGATATAGCAATTAAAGACAATTTAATAGCAAAAATAGATTCTAAGGTAAATGGTAATACAAATAAAGAAATTGATTGTTGTGGAAAAGTTATAACACCTGGATTTATTGACCCTCATGTTCATGAAGAGATAGTAGCAATACTAGATGGCAAATTTGAAAAGTTCTTAAAACAAGGAGTCACAACAACTATAAATGGTAATTGTGGACATTCTATAACACCATATTCTTCTGAAAATGTATATGAATATATGTATAAAAATGGTCTATTACTTGAAGAAGAAAAAAAATATCTTATAGATAAAAATAAATGTTGGAATAATTTTACAGAATATTGTGACCTTATATCTAAAAGTGGTATTTCTATCAATATGGGATTTTTGTTGGGGCATGGTACTATAAGATGGAGTGTTATGGGAGGGTCTAAGGATAGACCTCCTACAGAAGAGGAAAAAAATGAAATTACAGATATAATAAGTGATGGCATGAAAAGTGGTGCTTTTGGAATATCTACTGGATTGGCATATATACCAAGTAAGTATGCTGATATTGATGAACTTGTTGATATTGCAAAGCTGATAAAAGAACATGATGGTATATATACATCTCATATTAGAGATTACATAGGAAGATATAATGCGGTGAAAGAAGCTATAGAGGTTGGACAAAAAAGTGGCGCTAGGGTTCAAGTATCTCACTTAAGTCCAGTTGAAATAGAGGCATTTGATGAAATATTAAAGGCTAGGTATAATGGTGTTGATATAATGGTGGATACAGTACCAAGAAGTTCTGGACATTGTATGAAGAAAAAAAGAGTGATTCAATTTATTATGGCAATATCATCTAGTCTATTTGAATTAGGTATAGATGGAGTAATGGATGCTCTCAGAAATGAAGAAGGAAGAGCACTTATACTAAAAGAAGCATTTATACTTGGAGATAGAGGAAGTATAATACTTCTAAACACTAATGATATTGATATGGAAAAGAAATCAATATGTGAAATAGCCATACAAAAAGGTATAGATGAGGACAAGTTATTACTCGATTTACTTTTAGATGGAGATGAAGAACTTATCTTTTGTTTAGGAGGAATGTATAGAGCAGATTTTCCGGATAAACTACACGATAATAAAATAATTGATAATCCATTTGTTATGGTTGGTTCAGATTGTTTGTTTAGTGTGGGTGGGGATATGTCATGGTTTGAACTACAAAGAAGAGGTGCTTTTCCAATTTTCTTCAATATGTACAGAAAGTCAGGTGTCAGACTAGAAGAGATTGTAAGAAGAGTAACTTCATTACCAGCTAGACAGTTTAAAATAAAAAATAGAGGTGTTCTTAAAGAAGGGTTTATAGCTGATATAGCTGTTATTGATATGGAAAACTATAGTTATCCTAGGTCAGAAGATATTGATTTTTCAAAGCCACAATTACTAGCCAATGGTGTTGAATATGTAATTGTAAATGGAAAAATTGCGTTAGAAAATGGAGAGATTACTGAGAATAAATGTGGTGAAGTATTAAAAAGATAAGGTTTTAAAAATAATAGGATTTAGAAAGCAAATAAATATCTAAGTAAGTAAAGACGAAGTTTGAGATTTATTTAAATAAAAATCATGCTTCGTTTTTATTTATAGTATTAATATTTATTTTAATAATCAGATAATATTTATACTTTAT
>NZ_JAGWCX010000021.1:0-56596 GCF_020657775.1 Clostridioides sp. ZZV14-6345
TTTTGTATGAAATCAAATATATTTTCATCATTTAGACAATGAAAAAGAGGATTATCTCTATTTTGATACAGCATCTTATTTTATTTTTTGATTAAGATTGTAATTGAGAAATCTGAAATAAGGAAGATGATATAATTAAATAAAAAATTTCTTTCTATATTTAAATTAATATTAAAAAGTTATAATATGGTAAGAGTTATCCAAGTAGATGACTTCTATGATAGATATATGATAAAATAATTTTGTATGGGATATATAATAATTATAAAATAAGAGTATTGCATTAGTTTTTTAGCTAAAATATGTAAATAGGAAAAATAATTTAATAACTGTGTAGTAAAAATTTGGATTTAATATAAGACACTAATTATTAAGACGTACGACTAAAATATATATTTAAATTATTTTATGAACACTGGAGGGAAAGTCATATATGATTACAGGAGAATTAAGGAGTAAAGTAGACAAGATTTGGGAGACATTTTGGACTGGTGGATTAACTAATCCATTAGAAGTTATAGAACAATTTACATATCTTTTATTTATTAAAGGATTGGATGAAGTAGAAACAAAAAATGAAGCAGGAGCAACTCTTTTGGGTGTTTCTTTTGAAAGGATATTTGATGATGAACATCAACATTTAAGATGGAGTAAGTTTTCTAATGAAGGAAACTCAGAAAAAATGTATGAAATAGTACAAAATGAAGTGTTTCCTTTCATAAAAAAATTACATGGAAATAAAGACTCAGCTTATGCAAAGTACATGGGAGATGCAATATTTAAAATTCCTACACCTCTTATGTTATCTAAAATAGTTGATGGTATTAGTAATTTAGAATTAAGTAAAGATAGAGATACAAAGGGAGATTTGTATGAGTATTTATTATCCAAAGTGGCTACAGCAGGTACTAATGGTCAATTTAGGACTCCAAGACACATAATAGATATGATAGTAAGACTTATTAAACCAACACCAGAAGATATTATAGTAGACCCAGCAGCAGGTTCAGCAGGTTTTTTAGTATCATCACAACAGTACTTAAGGGATAATCATTCAAGTCTTTTCTTAGTGCAAGGGCTGAAGGAGCATTTTAATAATGGTATGTTCTATGGATTTGATATGGATAGAACTATGCTTAGAATAGGTGCTATGAATATGATGTTGCATGGCGTTGACAATCCTAATATAGAGTATAAGGATTCTTTATCGGAGGTTAATACAGATAAAGATAAGTTTACATTGGTGTTAGCAAATCCTCCGTTTAAGGGAAGTTTAGATTATGAAGCAGTGTCAGCAGACTTATTAAAAGTGACTAAGACAAAGAAAACAGAGTTATTATTCTTGGCACTTTTTTTAAGAGTTTTAAAAATTGGTGGAAGATGTGCATGTATAGTTCCAGATGGGGTATTGTTTGGTTCAACAGGTGGACATAAGTCGATAAGAAAAGAAATAGTTGATAATAATAAATTGGAAGCTATAATATCAATGCCAAGTGGTGTGTTTAAGCCGTATGCAGGAGTGTCTACAGCTATAATGATATTTACTAAAACAGGGACAGGTGGAACTGATAAGGTATGGTTCTATGATATGAAAGCTGATGGTTATTCTTTGGATGATAAGAGAAATGAGATAAAAGATAGTGATATAGATGATATTATTGAAAGATTTGATAATCTTGATGGGGAAGTAGATAGAAAAAGAACAGAGCAAAGTTTTTTTGTTGATGTGGAAGAGATAAGAGAGAATGGGTATGATTTATCTATTAATAAGTATAAAGAGGTAGTATATGAGGAAGTAGTTTATGATGCTCCTAGTGTTATTATAGGTAGGGTTAAGGAGTTAGAGAAGGAAATAGTGGATGGATTAGAAGCATTAGAAAGAATGTTAGGGGTATAGGTTATGGAGTATAGATTGAATGAAGTTTTTGACTTTATTAGAAATGGGGCTAGTATTAAACAATTTGATACAAAATTGGGATATCCAATTACAAGAATAGAAACTATAGCAAATTCTTATATTGATACCAATAAAATGGGATATGCTGACATAGAAGAATTAGGCAAATTAGAAGACTATTTATTGAAAAATGGAGATATACTAATGTCACATATTAATAGTGAAAAACATTTAGGGAAAAGTGCAATATATGAAAATATAAATAAAAAAATTATACATGGAATGAATCTTTTATGTTTACGACCAGATAAAGAAGTTTGTTATCCAAAGTATTTAAATTATTTTTTTAATAGTAATGAATTTAGAAGACAATTACCAAGAATAGTAAAAAAATCAGTTAATCAAGCAAGTTTTTCAGTTAATGATTTAAAATGTTTGAAAGTAGATTTACCTGGAATAGAAACTCAAAAGAATATATCGAAAGTTTTAGATAAAGCTCAAGAGTTAATAGGCAAAAGAAAAGAGCAAATAGAAGCATTGGATGATTTAGTTAAATCAAGATTTATTGAGATGTTTGGTGACCCAATTATTAATACAAAAAAATTTGATATGAAGAAGATTAAAGAGATTTCTATATATTTAAAAAGAGGTGTATCTCCTAAATATGTAGAGCAATCAAATATAAAAGTTATAAATCAAAAATGTATATACTGGAGAAATTTAAAGGTAGAAAATTGTAAATATTATGATGAAAACTTAAAAGAGAAAATAGAATATATATTTTTGAAACAAAATGATATATTAATAAATTCTACTGGAACTGGGACATTAGGAAGATGTGTAAAACTTAACAAAATTGATAATTCTGAATATATAGCAGATAGTCATGTTACAGTTTTAAGAAGTATTTCAAATAACTTAAATTCAGATTATTTTGCAGCGTTATTTGAATTTACAAATGTACAAGACACAATATATAGAAAATGTGTTAATGGTTCAACGAATCAAATTGAGTTATCAGTTAGTAAGTTAGGTGAGTATTTAATAATGGTTCCTCCAATTGAATTTCAAAATCAGTTTTCTGAGTTTGTTAAGCAAGTGGATAAATTAAAATTAAAAATAGAAACCAACTTAAAAGAGTTAGAAGATAACTTTAATTCATTAATGCAAAAAGCTTTCAAATGAGAATTATTTAACTAAGCAATATTACCTAATAAAAAAGAGGTGATTAAATGAGAAATATACAAGATGAGATTAAAAACTCAATAATAAATATATTTCCAAAAGAAAATACTCTAGCAATCATAATATTTGGTAGTTATGGCACAGATAAGCATACATCAAAAAGCGATATAGACATAGCTTGGATTCCTATCAAAAAAGTACCAATTACAGAACTTGCAACTAAGACAGAGGCTCTAAGAAATATATTAGACATCGATGTGGACCTAAAAATTGTTACAGATAATTATACAATAGCACTTAAAAAAGCTATTTTAGAAGGTGATGTTATTTATGAATCTAAAGACTTTAAGGATTATATAAATAAATTCTATTTTGAAAACAGTGATGTAATAGATATCTTAGATTGGAGGGATATGTATGGTAATTAGAAATAAATTATCTTGGAACTCAATAGAAGAAGTAAATAGGGATTTTGGTTCTTGCTTGTATGACCTGCAAAACTTCAAAATCTTATATGATAAGGAAGAAATGCCTGAGTTATGGACTAGATATATAAAAGAAGGTTTTAAAAGCTATATGGTCTCATTTCTAGAACTAACAAAAGCAATGTTGTATTATAAATCAATAGATTTAAACATAAAATCTAAAAATTTCTATGACTACCTCTTAGCTTGTGAATATCACAATTTATTACCTAAAAATTCTTCTATAGTTATAGAAACACTTAGAAAATTGAGAAATGATGATTCTCATGGATATGATATACCACAGTTTGAAGATATGTACGAATTGTTTACAGAAAATGAAGAAGTATTTGTTAGTGTAAGAAACAGTTGTAAGAAATAGTTTTGAGGGAGATTTATTTTAACTAAGAGACAAAGGGGGAGAAAAGTCTTGGGTAATTTTGACTTTTTACAAAATAAGAAAAATTTCAATAGCTTTAATACTGCTTGCTTAGAAGCAGAAAAAAGTATATTAGTTAGCCCATCTACCTGTGCAACTATAACAAGAAGAGCTTTAGAGCTTGCAGTAAAATGGCTATATGCTAATGATAGCGATTTAGTATTGCCTTATCAAGATAATCTTAGTACGTTGATTCATAACAATAGTTTTATAGAACTTATAGACTATGATATGTTACCTTTATTAAAATATATAGTTAAGTTAGGTAATGTGTCTGTACATACTAGTGCGAATATAGAAAGAGGAGAAGCAATACTTTCACTTAACAATTTGCATCAGTTTGTTAGTTGGATAGACTATTGTTATTCAGATGAATATACAGCAGAAGAGTTTAATGAAGATTTATTACTTCATGGGGAAGAGAAAAGGACAAGACCGGACGAGCTTAAAAATCTTTATGAGAGATTAAGTTCAAAAGATAAAAAGCTTGAAGAAGTAATAAAAGAAAATGAGGAATTAAGAAAGTCATTAACTGAAAAGAGAAAAATTAATACTGTAAACTATGATTTCAAGATAGACGAAGTAAACGAATTTGAGACAAGAAAAAGATATATAAATATAGAATTAAAGCTTGCAGGTTGGGAATTTGGAAAAGACATAGGGGAAGAAATAGAAGTCCAAGGTATGCCTAATGAAAGTGGTGTAGGATATGTAGATTATGTTCTTTATGGTGAAAATGGCAGGCCATTAGCAGTAGTTGAGGCGAAAAGAACGAGTAAAGACCCGAAAATTGGTCAGCAACAAGCTAAACTATATGCAGACTGTCTGGAAAAGAAATATAGTCAAAGACCAATAATATTTTTAACTAATGGTTTTGATACCTATATTTGGGATGACTATTCAGATAGAAAAGTTTATGGGTTTTATAAAAAATCAGAATTACAACTTATGATAGATAGAAGAAAGAGTAAGAAGTCTTTAAGTTCTGTAACAATAAATGATGAAATATCCAATAGATATTATCAAAAAGAAGCTATTAGAGCTGTATGTGAGGCTTTTGAAAATAAGCAACGCAAAACTCTTTTGGTATGTGCTACTGGTACAGGAAAAACAAGAATTGCTATATCTATAGTTGATGTACTTTCAAGACATAATTGGATTAAAAATATATTATTTCTAGCAGATAGAAAAGCATTGGTAAAGCAAGCTAAAAAAAGTTTTACTAAGCTATTACCTAACTTGACTTTATGTAATTTATTGGATAGCAAAGACAGCCCAGAAGATGCTAGGATGATATTTTCTACATATCCAACAATGATGAATGCAATTGACGATACGAAGTCTAAGGATGGAAAGAGATTGTTTACACCTGGTCATTTTGATTTAATTATAATAGATGAATCGCATAGAAGTATTTATAAAAAGTATAAGTCAATCTTTGATTATTTTGATTCTTACTTAATGGGTCTTACTGCTACACCAAAGGATGAGATAGATAAAAATACTTATTCAGTTTTTGACATGGAAAATGGAGTACCTACATATGCTTATGAGTATAATAAGGCAGTAGAGGATGGATATTTAGTAGATTATACTAGTATTGAGTTTAAGACTAAGATTATGGAAGATGGAATTAAGTATGATGAGCTTTCTGATGAAGAGAAGGAAGAATATGAAAATACATTTAATGATGATGAGAGTATTGGAGACGAAATAGGGAATAATGCAGTAAATGAGTGGCTATTTAATTCTGACACAATAGATTTAGTTTTAAATAAGCTAATGACAGAGGGGTTGAAAATAGAAGGAGAAGAAAAGATTGGTAAGACTATAATTTTTGCAAAGAATACAAAGCATGCTAGGGCAATAGTTGAAAGATTTAATAAACTGTATCCAAAGTATGGTGGGAACTTTGTAAAAGCAGTTGACTATAGTATAAATTATGTAGATTCTATAATAGATGATTTTTCTGATAAGAATAAATTACCTCAAATAGCAGTTTCAGTGGACATGCTCGATACAGGAATTGACATACCTGAAATCCTAAATCTTGTTTTTTTCAAGAAAGTGAGAAGTAAGACTAAGTTTTGGCAAATGATAGGTAGAGGAACTAGATTATGTCCAGATTTATTAGGTGTTGATATGGATAAGGAAAGATTCTTAATATTTGATTTTTGTAATAATTTTGAATTTTTTAAATTTAATCCTAAAGGATTTGAGGGAAATAAAACAGAAACACTTACTGAAAAATTATTTAATATAAAGGTAAGTATGGTTAAAGAACTTCAAGATATTAAATATATAGAAGGTGAGTATGCAGAACTTAGAAAAGAATTGTTAGAAGAACTTATAACTTCTGTAAAAGCTTTAAATGAGGATAGTTATATAGTTAGGATGAATTTAAGTTATGTACATAAGTATAAAAATGAAAATATTTGGAGTAATATTGGAGCAGTAGCACAAAATGAGATAAGAGAATATATATCACCACTCATAACTTCATATAGTGATGATGAATTGGCTAAAAGATTTGATGTAGTTATGTATAATATACAACTTGCATACTTACAAAATAATAATGCAAGTAAAGGTATAAGACATGTAATGACTACAGCAGAAAGACTTTCAAAACTTGGGACTATACCACAGATACAGCAACAAAAATATACTATTGAAAAAGCAATGACAGAGGATTTTTGGGAAGATTCAGATATATTTGAGGTAGAAGAAGTACGTATATCATTAAGAGAGCTTATTAAGTATCTTGAAAAGTCTAGTCAAAAGATATATTATACAAGTTTTGAAGATATGATTGTAGCAGAAGATAGAAATGATTCTGTATATAATGCAAACAATCTTAAGAATTATAAAAAGAAGGTAGAGTATTATTTAAATAGTCATAAAGATGAATTAGCAATATTTAAATTAAGAAATAATAAAAAGATAACAAAGCAAGATGTTGAAACGTTGGAGGAAATACTCTTAAAGCAGTTAGGTAATTGTGATGATTATAAGAAGGAGTTTGGAGATACTCCAGTAAGTCAATTAGTGAGAAAACTAGTGGGATTGGATAGAGAAGCTGCAAATGAAGCTTTTTCAGAGTTTTTAAATAATAAGAGTTTTAATACTAAGCAAATACATTTTGTTAAACTTATAGTCGATTATGTAGTTAAGAATGGATTTATAGAGGATAACAAAGTGTTGATGGAAGATCCATTTAGAACTGTTGGAAGTATAATTGATTTATTTGAAAATCATATTGAGGAGAGAAATAAATTGATTAAAACTATAAATGAAATTAAAGAAAATGCATCAGAGATAGGTTAATAATGTTATTTAGTGTAAAATTATTATTAATGATGTAGAGAATAAATTTATTGATAAGTAGTCTAATATTGGGTTGAAATAGATAACTAAATATGGATAATGTAGATATACAAAGAGAGGTATTGAATAATTATGCAATATCTCTTTTTAATTGATAAATAACTATGAATTACTCATGAAGAAGATTAAATAATAATTTTTAAGATTAAGTATTTGCATATTTTATAGAATAATCATGTATTTACTTTAATAAAATAAAAATAGGTATAAAAAGGTATATAATAAGGTTTTCATATGCATTTATGAGTGAAAATTTTGATATAATATATAGATACATGGAATTATGAATGGAATTTATTTAACTTATAGGGGGAGTTAATATGAAAGCAGGAGAAATTGAATTTCTTAGTTATTTAGAGGGGTCAAACAAAAGTTTTGTAGTACCTGTATATCAAAGAAATTATAACTGGAAGAAAGAGCAATGCAAAAGATTGTTTGATGATTTAGAGGATATAATAGATTCTGGATTTAGAACTCATTTCTTAGGGTCAGTTGTATCTATATATAGTATGGGAAAAGAATATTTAATAATAGATGGACAACAAAGAGTAACTACTGTGTCAATACTATTGATTGCCATGTGTCAAATAATAAAAGAGTTTGGGGAATCAAAAGGAATTATTACAACAGAAGAACAGATTAAGGAGTGTTATCTTATAAACAAGCACTCAAGAGATAAAGATGGAAAAATAAAGTTAAAACCAATAGCAGAAGATAGAAAAGCGTACTATGAACTATTTGAAGAAGAAATAAATACAGATAGAAATTCTAATATAGTTTCAAATTATTTATATTTTTATAATAGAATAAAAGAAGATAATATATCAATAGATGATTTGTTTGATGCGATACAGAAATTAACTATAGTAGAAATAGAATTAAAAAATGGTGAAGATGACCCTCAATTAATCTTTGAAAGTCTAAATTCAACTGGCTTAGATTTAAGTGAAGCTGATAGAGTAAGAAACTTTGTGTTAATGGGTAAAAATTCTAAATTACAAGAGGAATTTTATAATAATTATTGGTATAAAATCGAAAAAAATACAAGTAATAATGTAAGTAATTTTATAAGAGACTACTTGACTATAAAAGAGAGAAATATACCAAATAAAAATAAAGTATATTTTAGCTTTAAAAGGTATGTATTAGATAATGATATAGATATAGAAATTTTATTAAAAGATTTACTTAAATTTTCTAATTATTATAGAGATATATCTTATTCATGCACTGATGATAATGATGTAAATAAAGTTCTAAAAAGGATAAATAAACTCGAAATATTTGTATCATATCCGTTTATATTAGAATTATTTGATGATTATAATGAAGGTATAATAAATAAAAAAGCACTTGTAGAATCTCTTACTTTAGTGGAATGTTTTATATTAAGAAGAATAGTATGTGATGTACCTCCAAATGCACTTAATAAAGTATTCATGAACTTAGGGAGGGAAATTAAAAAATTTAGTGATTATAAAGAAAACTACTCTAACATACTAAAGTATATTTTTATAAATAAGAAATCTTCTCAAAGATTTCCTACTGATAGTGAATTTTCAAATGCTTTTGAAACTAAGGATATATATAATACTAAGTCAAAAAATAAGTTATATATACTTGAGAGGTTAGAGAACTATAATAACAAAGAAATTGTTGATTTAGAAAATTTAATTAATAATAACACATTAAATATTGAGCATATAATGCCACAAACATTAACAAATAAATGGAAAGAATTGCTAGGAGAGAATTATAAAGAGATATATGATAAATATTTACATACAATTGGAAATTTAACTTTGACAGGATATAATTCAAAATTAAGCAATAAAACATTTGAAGAAAAGAAAGAGATGGAAAGTGGATTTAAAGATAGTAGGCTTTATCTAAACAAGTATATTTCATTTATAGATAAGTGGAATGAAGAAGAAATAAAAAATAGAACTAAGATATTATTAGATAGAGCTGTAGAAATTTGGAAATATCCAAATGTTACATATGAACCTCCAAGTAACAGTGAAAATATATTTACATTAGAAGATGATGATGTTAATTTTACAAATGAGAGTATAGTATCATTTAGTATATTAGGAGAATCATATAAAGTTAAAAATTGGACAGAATTTTATGAACAAGTTGCTCTTACTTTATATGATTTGGATCCTGTAAGGTTTAATAGTATTATAGAAAAAGCTTATAAAAGAGATTTTATAGATAATAATAAATCTAAAGATATATCTAAATTAAGGAGAGGAGTTAGAATTTCAGAGAATATATATTTAGAAACACATTTAAATACAGAAGCTAAATTAAATATAATGAGATTTTTACTTAATGAGTTTGATATAGAGTTAAATGAAGTAATATTTTCAATAAAATAATGAAATTTACACATTTTGTGTTGGAATAGAATCTTAATTATATTAAAAAATAAAATAGAACCTCTTGATATAGACTTATATATCAAATTTATATCAAGAGGTTGCATTTAGTTAAAATATTGCAAATACTATATAATTAAATTATTAATAAAAATGTTATATAAAAACGTTATATAAAGATGAGTATATAACATTTTAAAAAGATTAATAAACTCTACATGATAAATGACTTATTAGTATGAATTAGACGTATTTTTACTATATTGGCTTATAAAACCTTTAGGCATTTTACTTATAAAATATACCACCATAATGCAAGATAAAGGCTTGTCCACTATATTACTAAGAATTCTTGGAAAGAATGCAGCAGTAAATATCTTCTGACCAGACTGAACTAAAAAACCGACCAATAAATCAGCACCACTTCCGCTTAAACCACCAAACAATAAAACTGAAATAGGAGTACCAATTAAAGGACAAACAATAGATAAAATTACTCCTGTAATAATAGCTTCTTTATAACCAAAACCTTTTTTCTTAGAAATATATCCAACAATAAGACCAAGAACAATATTTACAAGGGCAAAAGGTATGTTTGTAGGAACTGATATAACACCTAAAACTAAGTTTGTACATCCACCAATAAGAGCACCCCAAAAAGGACCTAATACAACAGCCCCAAGCACAGTACCAACTGTATCTAAAAATAATAATGGTATATTTATCATAGATATAACCATACCTAAGACAATGTTAATAACTATACACATTGAAGAAAATGTGATTTTCTTAGTATTCAATTATAATACCTCCTAAAAAAAATGTATACATTTATCATAGTATAGATTATAAAAGATTACTAATTGTATATTTCTATATAGAATATTATAAATATAGAACAAATAAATAATATAATTATCAAAATATGTAGTATCATTAAAATTAAGAATAACTAAGGAGATTATTATGAAGAGAAATAGAGAGATTGTAGTAGTATGTCATTGTATATTAAACTGTAACTCTAAAGTAGAGGGGCTGTCAGAATTTAAAGGAGCACAAAATATAGCAATAGATTTAATAAATAAAGGATATGGAATAATTCAACTACCATGTCCAGAAATAATTATGTATGGAATAAATAGGTGGGGGCATGTAAAAGAACAGTTTGACAATTTGTTTTTTAGAGAACAATGTAGGCAAATGTTAATACCTTATGTGAGGCAATTTGATGAATATTTAAAAAATAATTATGATATAAAAAGTATCATTGCAATAGATGGTAGCCCAAGTTGTGGTTATAATAAGACATGTAGTTCTAAAAGTTGGCTTGGTGAATTGAGTGGTTGTAATGAATTGATGAATAAAATAAATGATGTACAAATGGTAGATGGGAGAGGTATTTTTATAGAAGAGTTAGAAAAGCTACTTAAAGAGTATAATTTAGAGATACCTATAGTTGGATTTGATGAGATTAGAGAAAATAAGTAAATGTATAAATATTTATCAAAAAGAGTACATTATAAAATCCTAAGAAAAAACTTTAAGAATATGGAAATAAATCTGCAAAATGTATAATTAAGTTTATAGGTTTAAGAGAAAATAGTTTTGTAAATGATATAAGAAAAATCCTATATTTTGTTGTAAAAATTGTAACTATAAATCTAATGATGATAGAATAAGAGCAACATTAGAATTCGTGAAAAAGAGGTTGTCTCAAAATAGAGAGATAAGCCTCTTTTTTGTTGCTGAAATGATGAAAATACATTTTATTTCATACGAAAAAGAGTGCCTTATGAACTAAAAAGTTCATTTTGAGACACTCACTTTTTCTGTTTATAAATTATAGGTTTTATTTATAACTTTAGATATCCGATATAATTTTAATTTACTTTCTATTGACTAAATATTTAGTGATGTAAATAAATAAGAACTAAATAATTATCATAAATAATAATAAATATTTACTAATTTAAAAATAAGTGATAATATAAAAATATAACTAAATATTTACTAAATATAAAAAGAAGATTTATATGGAGGGAGACTATGAACAAACAGATTAAAAGCTTAGAAGAAAAATCAAATCAAATAAGAAAAGAAATATTAGATGTTGTATATAATGCAAAAGCAGGTCATATAGGAGGTGCAATGTCTAGTACTGATATCTTAACAACTCTTTATTACCATGTAATGAATATAAGTCCTGAAAACGCAAAAGACTTAAATAGAGATAGATTCATATTAAGTAAAGGCCATATAGCAGAAGCTCTATACTGTATATTAGCTGATAAAGGCTTTTTTAGTAGAGATAAGTTAAAAAGATATAGCCAATTTAATTCAACACTTATAGGTCATCCAAACAATAAAAATGCAGGAGTAGAGGTTAATACAGGTTCTCTAGGACATGGTCTTTCATTAGCTGTAGGTATGGCCATAGCAGGAAAGCGTGATAAGAAAAGTTACAGAATTTTTACCCTTATGGGAGATGGTGAATTAGCTGAAGGGTCTGTATGGGAAGGAGCTATGGCAGCTAGTCATTATAAGTTAGATAACCTAGTAGCAATTATAGATAGAAATAAATTGCAAATATCAGGAACTACAGAAGAAGTTATGACACTTGAAAATCTTCACGAAAAGTGGCAGAGCTTTGGCTGGGAAGTAATTCAGGTAGATGGAAATAATATAACAGAATTGGTTGAAGTCTTTGATAAGATACCATTGAAAAAAAATAATCCAACAATGATAATAGCTAATACCATAAAGGGTAAAGGAATATCTTTTATGGAAAATAACATAAAATGGCATCATGGAGTGCTAACAGAGGAGCAATACATAAAAGCAGTTAAAGATTTAAAGGAGGGGAAATAGATGAATAAGATAGCAAACCGTAAAGTAATTTGTGATACTTTAGTGGATATAGCAAAATATGATAAAGATATAATGGTTTTAACTAGTGATTCTAGAGGTTCTGCTTCCATGTCAGAGTTTGCTGAGTTATATCCAGAACAGTTTGTTGAAGTTGGAATAGCAGAGCAAAATTTAGTTGGTATTGCATCGGGATTAGCATCTTGTGGGAAAAAAACCTATGTAGCTTCTCCAGCATGTTTTTTATCAATGAGAAGTATAGAGCAAATAAAAATAGATGTGGCTTATTCTAAAAATAATGTCAAACTTATAGGAATAAGTGGAGGTGTAAGCTATGGGGCTCTAGGAATGACTCATCATTCTCTTCAAGATATAGCAGTAACTAGAGCAATACCAGATATACAAGTACTGCTTCCGGCTGACCGACACGAAACTAAGAAGATGATACAAGAATTGTCTAAAAGTGATATTCCAGCTTATATAAGAATAGGAAGAAATCCTGTTGAAGATGTATATGAAAATGAAGATTTTGATTTTAAAATAGGTAGAGCTAATGAATTACATAGTGGAAATGATATAACAGTGATAGCAACTGGTGAAACAGTAAGAATTGCACTAGATGCATCTATAGAACTTGAAAAACATGGTATTGAATGTAGAGTAATAAATATGCATACAATTAAGCCTTTAGATAAAGAAGCTATAATAAAATCTTCTAAAGAAACGAAGGGAATTATAACAATAGAAGAACACAGTATATATGGTGGATTGGGAGCAGCAGTATCAGAGGTCGTAGTCCAAAATATCCCTATTAAGATGCAAGTGTTAGGAATAGCAGATGAATCTCCTATAGCAGGTAATAGTAAAGAAGTATTTAATTATTATGGACTAAATAGCGAAAATATAGTGAAAATAGCTAAGGAAATGCTATCTAGTGAAAATTAAAGAGGTAAAAATATGGATAAAAAATATATATTAACCATAGACCAGAGTACATCAGGAACCAAGGTACTGCTTATAGATAGTAGAGGAATAGTAATAAATAAATTATCTAAGAAACATAACCAATATTATCTTAATAATAGTTGGATAGAACACGACCCTATTGAAATATACAGTAATGTAATCTGCTTATTAAAGGAAATAATCATATCTCATGAATTATGTATAAGGGATATAGCCGGTATTTCTATAACAAATCAAAGAGAAACTGTAGTAGTTTGGGATAAGAATACGGGTAAGCCTGTATATAATGCAATAGTATGGCAATGTAGGAGAACTAGTGATATATGCAAAACTCTAGGTGGATATAAGAATGAAATACAAGAAAAGACTGGTTTAAAATTAGACCCTTATTTTTCAGCTACTAAAGTCAAGTGGATATTAGATAATGTAGATGGAGCTAGAGATAAAGCTGAACGTGGGGATTTATTGCTTGGTAATATTGATTCGTGGTTAGTTTGGAATCTTACTAATAAAAAAAGTCATGCTACAGACTATACTAACGCTAGTAGAACCTTATTACTTAATATAAGAGATTTGAAATGGGACGATTTTTTATTGAACATATTTGGTATACCAAGGAGTATGTTACCCAAAATATATCCATCAGATGAAATATTTGGAGAAACTAATATTGAAGGATATTTTTCGGAAAATATTAAGATTAGTGGAGTAATTGGAGATTCTCAAGGTGCTTTGTTTGGTCAAAGATGTTTTGAAGTAGGTATGGCAAAGTCTACATTTGGTACTGGTAATTCTATAATGATAAATGTGGGTAAAAACTTTATTCCTTCTCAAAATGGAGTTGTATCGACTGTTGGTTATATTACTAAAAATATAATTAACTATGCAGTTGAAGGAATTGTAAATTCTAGCGGAGATACAATCAACTGGATAAAAAATGAACTAGGTCTGTTTTCAGATTTTGAAGAGTTTAATAAAGCTGTCGAAGAAGTTAAAAATAATGAAGGTGTATATTTTATACCAGCATTTGTAGGAATAGGTGTACCATTTTGGAAGCCTGATGCGAGAGCATCTATAGTAGGTATATCTAGGAATACGAATAAAAAGCATATAATGAGAGCTGCTATGGAGTCAATAGCATATCAAGTTAAAGATGCTATTGATATATTAGAATCGGAAAGTAATATAACGATTAAAAATTTAAGTGTTGATGGTGGAGTAACAGTAAATGATATATATAATCAATTTTTAGCAGATTTACTTGATTGTAAGATTGCTAAAAATAAAAATGAAGAGTTATCAGCTCTAGGTTCTGCATACTTAGGAGGGATTGGTTTAGGTGTTTGGAATGGTATAGAAGAAATTAAACATTTACCTGAAAATATAAAAAACTATACTTCTAATGTAAGTGAACAAAATAGAGAAAAACTGTATAGAAAATGGAAGAATGCAATGAAAAGTGTATTATACATGACAGAATTAAATAGCTAAAATGTTAATTTATAGGAGAGATAATATGATAGAGTATAAAATAAAGTTAGGAGTTGCACCAACTCGTAGAAATATATTTAGTAAAAAAGAAGCTATAAAGTATAAACAATTAATCAGTAAGAAATTAAAATCCATGAACATAGATTTTGTTGATATAGAGGATATAAATGAAGAGGGTCTGTTATTTAAAGAATCGGATGTAGAGAAGATTGTCGATAAGTTTAAACAAGAAAAAGTAGATGCTTTATTTTTTCCACATTGTAACTTTGGTACTGAAGATTTGGTGGCAAAAGTTGCTCATAAATTACATCTACCAGTTCTTTTATGGGGACCTAGAGATGGAGCTCCACTAGAAGATGGAACAAGACTTAGAGATAGTCAATGTGGTCTATTTGCTACAGGTAAGATACTTAGAAGATTTAAAGTTAAGTTTACATATATACCAAATGCATCTCTAGAAGATGAAGCTTTTGAAAGAGGAGTAAACAATTTTATTGCTGCAGTTAATGTAGTAAAAGAACTTAAAAATTTAAGAATACTTCAAATATCAACTAGACCATTATCTTTTTGGACTATGATGTGCAATGAAGGTGAATTACTTGAGAAGTTTGGAGTTCAAATAAATCCAATTTCTTTATCGGAATTTGTTAACTGTGTAAAAGAGATAGAATCAAAAAATGATGAAAAATTAAAGGAAACAATACAGTTTCTAAGAGAGAATTTAGAAATAAATGTTGAAGATGAGAGTGTAGTTAGGGTAGCAGCACTTAAGTTGGCATTTAACATTTTAACTGAAAAGTATGGATGTAAAGCAGTAGCCATTCAATGTTGGAATGCATTACAAGAGGAGCTTAAGATAATGCCATGTATAGCAAATGCTATTCTTACTGATGAGGGAATACCAGTAGTTTGTGAAACTGATATACATGGAGCGATAACCTCTGTTATAGCTCAATCTGCTGCAATGGGGAAAACACCACCGTTTTTTGCTGATTGGACAGTAGCACATCCAACCAATAAAAATGGAGAATTGCTTCAACATTGTGGATGCTATCCTATATCTTTAACTAAAGAAGGAGAAAAAGCAAAACTTGGAGTTCCTTTTGCTCTTGAAAGTGGATGTGTAGGTTCATCATTTGCAGAGATAAAAGGAGGGGATATATCTTTATTAAGGTTTGATGGAGATAATGGAGAGTATTCTTTGCTGTTAGGACATGCAAAAGGAATAGAAGGACCTTATATACAGGGAACATATCTTTGGGTTGAAGTAGAAAACTTAACAAGATTAGAAGATAAGCTTGTAACTGGTCCATATGTGCACCATTGTGTTGGGATACATCATAATGTATTACCTGCTATTTATGAAGCTTGTAAGTATTTACATGATTTAAATCTAGATTTTTATGATGATGTAGAAGAGGATGTAAAGGCATGGATAAGAGGAGAATAAGATAATATTTATTAAAAATTGAAAAACATTACTAAAATAAAAATATTTACTAAATATTTAGCTTAAGTGTTTATTTTATTTAATTGTTGCCTTATACTATAATTTATGGAGTGTGAATTTAATCATTTAATATAGAAAAGGTAGTGATAAAATGAATAGTAAAACTATAATGCAAGATATAGCTAAATTAGCAGGTGTATCGCCGGGTACTGTTTCAAATGCATTGAACAATAGAAAAGGTGTAGGAAAAGAAACCAAAGAAAGAATAATTAAAATAGCAGAGGAAAAAGGCTATTTTAGAAATCAGAAGAAAAATGAAGATAATGCAATTAGACTAATAGTATTTAAAAAGCATGGCTATGTTGTTTCTGATACTCCTTTTTTCTCTGCACTTATAGAAGGTTGTGAAAGAGAGTGCCGTAATAATGGTTATGAACTCTTAATTTCTCATGTTAGAGATGATGTTAGTTCAAAAGATAATATTGATACAATAATAAGACAAAAAAATGTAGATGGTATTTTATTGTTGGCAACAGAAATGAACGAAGAGGATTTAAGATTTTTTGAAAATTTAAGTATATCTATACCTATAGTTATAGTAGATAGTTACCATGAAACTAAAAGTTCAGACTATGTTTGTATAAACAATGTCAGTGGTGCGTATTCTGCTGTAAAGTATTTTGTTGAAAAGGGACATAAAAAAATAGGTTACTTAGGAAGTTCTAGAAGCATAAAGAACTTTGAATACAGAGCAACTGGATTTGATAAGGCTCTAAATGATTTAAATATAGAACAAAATCAAGAATATAAGTTTTTGTTAGAGCCTACTATAGATGGTGCTTATAATGACATGAAAAAGATAATAGATGAAAAAGTAGAGTTACCAACTGCATTATTTGCATTTAATGACATAATTGCTTTGGGAGCAATGAAGGCAATGAATGAAAAAGGAATAAAAATTCCTGAAGATGTATCCATAATAGGATTTGATGATATAACGTTTAGTGCACTTGCTAACCCTGCTTTAACAACTATTAAGGTACAGACTGTAGAAATGGGGAAAATAGCTGTAAATAGACTTATAGATAAGATTAATAATCAACTTGATTTAAAGTTAAAGATAGAAGTAGAAACAGAATTGATAGAAAGAGATAGTGTTAAATATATTAATAAATAATAGTTTTAATTTTGTTTAAGACTATTGTTAAGGAGGAGGGGTGTAATTGTGAGTAGGTTAAAAATAGCATCTGACAATAGAACTTTTACTTTGGATAAAGAGCATTTTTTTTATTTAGCAGATACATGTTGGAGTGCATTTACAAATATAGATTTTAATGAGTGGAGGTTTTATCTTGAAAAAAGAAAACAACAAGGATTTAATACTCTTCAAATAAACATTCTTCCTCAATGGGATAGAAGTGCTAAGCATGATGAGTTATTACCATTTGATATAAATGATGATGGAGCTTTCGACTATTCAACTTTGAATAAACTATATTTTGAAAATGCTAAAGAGATGTGTTTATTAGCTAAAGAATATGGATTTCAATTAGCTTTAGTAGTATTGTGGTCAAATTATGTGCCAGGAACGTGGGCAAGTGCGATTATGGATAAAAATATAATACCTCTATCGTTTTTGCCAACTTATTTTGATATAGTAAATAAAACTTTTAATGATATGAACCCTATCTATTTAATTAGTGGAGATACTGATTTTGAAAAAGAAGAAAGTATAGAATATTACAATAAAGCATTAGAATTTTTTAATAAAGTGTCTCCAAACACCTTAAAAACTCTCCATATCAGAGGGAGACTGGAGGAAATACCAGAGATATTAGTAAGTAAAATTGATTTTTATATGTATCAATCAGGACACAATAGTTTATTTACCAGTATGCCTTACTACTTAGCAGAAGTATTTTATAGTAAATATCCATGTAAACCAATCTTAAATTCAGAACCTTGTTATGAGCAGATGGGCTATAGTAGAAAGGTGTATGGCAGATTTAATGACTATGATATAAGAAAGGCAGGATGGCAAAGTGTACTATCTGGAGCTTGTGCTGGATTAACGTATGGAGCTCATGGAATATGGAGTTGGCACACTAATAATTCAATATTTTTTATGGGAATAGGAGAAGCTTTTGATAGTCCTTTATTGTGGCAAAGTGCGCTTCAATTACCAGGTGCTTTTGATTATGGTATGTTAAAGTATCTTCTTGAACAAAATAATTTAAAAAATATTATCCCTAAAAATAATCTTGTTGTTAATGATACAAATGAAATAAGATATGCAACTAATGATGATAAATCATCTGTTATACTATATATACCAATAAATACTAATGTTAAAATA
Organism: Clostridioides sp. ZZV14-6345; assembly: GCF_020657775.1. Lineage (NCBI taxonomy): Bacteria > Bacillati > Bacillota > Clostridia > Peptostreptococcales > Peptostreptococcaceae > Clostridioides > Clostridioides sp. ZZV14-6345. The sequence continues at coordinate 18,885 of NZ_JAGWCX010000021.1, forward strand.
AGTGAAAATTTATCAGAGTATAAATTTTATCTATTTGATTTAGAAACAAAGAATATTCTTAGCCCTTTAATTGAATTTAAAGAAGATAGCACTTTATTTAAAATGCACTCATGTAACAAAGACGTAGTAATTATAGGAAAAAAATAAATATTGTAATAAATTTTGAGAATCCTAAGCAAATGAAATATAGCTTAGGATTTTTTTGTTTAATAAAAAATAAAAATAATTAAGTAAATATTTAGTATAAAAATAATAAATATTTACAAAAATAATTGATTGTGATACTATAAAAATATAAAGAATATCTAGAATTAGAAAGGAGTGAAGATATTAATGTTCTAACAAGTGATGTTAACTTCTTAAAGCATGATTTGATTAGATTTAAGACGTATTGACAGTTTGAAAATTATGGCAAATTGATAGAAGTAAATATTTAGTACTAGTTAATATACTTGAACTAAATAATATAAAAATATAAGCTGTATAGGTTGTCTATAATTAACTTGAAATCGTTTTCGAAAATATTAATAAGTAATTCAAAACATGTAAAAGAGAAGTTGATATAGTCATTTATTTGAGATAGAAATTGATTTTATATTAAATGTGGGAGGTTTATTATGTCTACAAAATATTGTGACCTATCTAAAGAGGTAATAGAAGGAGTTGGTGGATTAGAAAACATATCATATGTTACTCACTGTGCAACTAGATTAAGATTCAAGTTAAAAGATATAGGAAAAGCGAATACAGAGAAGCTAAAAAAAAATAATGGTGTAATAACAGTAGTAGAAAGTGGAGGTCAGTATCAAGTAGTCATAGGAAATCATGTTTCTGAAGTATACAATCAACTGGTAAAAGGAACTATGTTTGAAACAAAAGTTGATAATGTAGAAGATAAAGAGAAACCAAAAGAAAAACTTATTGATAGATTCATATCTGCGATATCTGCAATTTTTTCTCCTTTAATGATGGCTCTTTCAGGTGCTGGTATGTTAAAAGCTTTATTAATACTAGGCACTACAATAGGGTTTTTACAAGAAAATAGTGGTACATATATGATTTTATATGCAGCAGCAGACGCAATTTTTAATTTTTTACCTATAGCTTTAGCATTTACATCAGCCAAATATTTTAAGGCAAATCAATTTTTAGCATTTATCATTGGAGCATCATTAGTATATCCTAACATAGTTGGTTTATATAATGAAGGTCAAAGTATAAGTTTTTTAGGATTACCAGTGATTCTAGTAAGTTATACTTCTAGTGTTATACCAGCAATTATTAGTGTATGGGCACTTGCTAAGGTAGAAGCATTTTTAAATAAAATAATACCAAGTATATTAAAAGGTTTTTTAGTTCCACTATTATGTATATCGATTATTGTTCCATTAACATATTTAACTATTGGACCAGTTACAAGTTATGCAGGAGTATATTTAGCTGATGGATATAAATGGGTTATGAGTGTAAATCCTATAATTGCAGGAGGTTTAGTATCTGTAATATGGCCAACAGTAATAATATTTGGATTGCACTGGGGATTTGTACCTATAGTATTAAATAATATAGCTACATATGGTAGAGATACTTTATTTGTAATAACTGGACCTAATAACTTTAGTCAAGCTGGAGCTTGTTTGGGAGTGTTTTTAAAAACAAAAGATAAGGATTTGAAAGCTATAGCAGGACCTGCAGCAGTTTCTGCAGTATTAACGGGAATAACTGAGCCTGCAATATATGGAGTCAATTTAAAATTTAAAAAGCCTTTTATTATTGCAAGTATATTTTCTGGAGTAGCAGGTGCTATAACAGCAGCAGCAGGTACAGGTGTAGGGGCATTTATTGGGACAAGTTTAATTACTTTACCTGCATATATAGGTGTTGGTTTTATTGGTTTCTTGATAGCATGTGCAATTGCTTATGTAGGGTCAGCTGTTACAACTTTCATATGGGGATTTAACGATAGTATGATTTCGGAAGGGTTTACAAATAAAAGTGTTTCAAATTCAAAAAAAGATAGTGTAGTGTTAAAGAGTGGATTGCAAGGAGAATTGGTATCTTTAAAAGATATACCTGACCAGTGTTTTTCAGAAGGAGCTATGGGGCAAGGTATTGCAATAAAGCCAGATAAAGGTGAGTTATATGCACCTGCAGATGGAGAAGTAAAATTTGTTTTTCCTACAAAACATGCTGTAGGATTTGAAACTAGTGAAGGTGTAGAAATATTAATGCACATAGGAATTGATACAGTTGAATTGGAAGGAAAGTACTACGAAATGCATATTAAAGCTGGAGACAAAGTTAAGGCTGGAGATTTGTTAGTTACATTTGATATTGATAAAATTATTGAAGCTGGGTACTCAACAGTAACACCAATTATTGTGACTAACTCATCAGAATTCCAAGATATAATAGTAAGTACTAATGATAAAGCGTTGATGATAGAATCTGATTTATTAACAGTAGTAATCTAAATATGGTTAACTAGAAAGTGAATTATGGTACATAGATTAATAAATATAATATAAGAAATTTCTTAAAGATTATGCTTTAAGTAACATTTAATATTAAATTAAGGGAGATGATATAAAATGAGTAGATTTCCAGAAAATTTTTTATGGGGTGGTGCAGTAGCTGCAAACCAATGTGAAGGTGCATATAATGTAGATGGAAAGGGACTTAGCATACAGGATGTGACTCCAAATGGAATTATGACTCCAAGAACTGAAAAGCCAACAGAAGATAATATGAAATTAGTTGGTATTGATTTTTATAATAGATATAAAGAGGATATTAAATTATTTGCTGAAATGGGATTTAAAGTATTTAGAACATCAATAGCATGGTCTAGAATTTATCCTAAGGGTGATGAACTAGAGCCAAATGAAAAAGGTCTTAAGTTTTATGATGACCTATTTGATGAGTGTAGAAAATATAATATAGAACCATTAGTTACTTTATCTCATTATGAAACACCATTATATTTAGCAGAAAAATATGATGGATGGATAAGTCGTGATTTAATAGATTTTTACTGTAGATATGTAACTACAGTTTTTAAAAGATACAAAGATAAAGTAAAGTACTGGCTTACATTCAATGAAATAAACTCTATAGTACATGAACCATTTTTAAGTGGAGGAATTAATACTCCTAAAGAAAAGTTAACAAAAAATCAAATATATCAAGCTATACACCATGAATTGGTGGCAAGTGCAAAAGCAGTAAAGATAGGGCATGAGATAAATCCTGAATTTAAAATAGGGTGCATGGTGTTATCTATGCCAGTCTATCCATTAACTCCAAATCCTGATGATGTAATTTGTGCAATGGAAAAGGAACACGAAAATTTATTCTTTGCAGATGTTCATGTTAGAGGTAAATACCCAAGTTATTCAAAACGTTACTTTAGAAAAAATAACATACATATAGATATAATGGATGAAGATATTGAGATATTAAAAAATACAGTAGATTTTATATCCTTTAGTTATTATATGAGTATTTGTGAAAGTTCAGATAAGACTATTAAAGGTAGTAAAGGAAATATCATGGGTGGAGCGAAAAATCCAACATTAAAAGAAAGTGAATGGGGATGGCAAATAGACCCACAAGGTCTTAGATATGTACTTAATCAATTCTATGATAGATATCAAAAGCCATTATTTATAGTAGAAAATGGATTGGGAGCTGTTGATGAACTAACAGTAGATAAAAATGGAGAGTCTACAGTTAATGATGACTATAGAATAGACTATTTGAGAAATCATTTAAAGCAAGTGGCTGAAGCTATTGATGATGGTGTTGATTTAATTGGATATACTACATGGGGATGTATAGATTTAGTAAGTGCGTCAACAGCAGAGCTTAAGAAACGTTATGGATTTATTTATGTAGACCGTAATGATGATGGAAGTGGTACTTTAAATAGATATAAAAAGAAGAGTTTTAATTGGTACAAGAAGGTTATAGAGACAAATGGAGAACATTTATTTGAATAGCTATACAATTGAATAGCTATTCAAAATGTAGTGAAATTGAAGATGTAGGGTAAAAAAGGAGCTGTCACATAACAATTATAAATTGTTATGTGACAGCTTTTTTTAGATAATTTGTAATAGTCATAAGTTTAAACTTAAAAATAAACATGTAAAATGGGTTTCAAAATACGACATGAAGTATTATCATTAAAAAAGTTTTATAAATATAAGCAAAAAGCTAAAAAAGACCTATAAAGTAGCATAGAAAATACCTAATATATCGCTAAAAAATAATATAAAATATACTTAAGTTGAAGCAAAGCTAATATTATTTAGAGGAGGAATATTAAATTGAAATTTAGCAGTGGAATGTGGTTAAACAAAGAGAATTACACAGTTTTACATCCTGTTGAACTTTATGATATGTGTATAGAAGAGTTAAAATTAACAGCATATTGTCCGTTTATCAAAGTAAATACAAGAGGAAATACTTTAGATGGAGGAATGTTAACAACAGAGATATCTTCTCCTATGGAAAATATAATTAAGGTCAAAATCACCCATCATGCAGGAGAAAATGAACAATCTTACTTCAAATTAAATGAAAAAACACCAGAAATTAAAATAAAAGAAAATAATGCTAACTATGAATTTATATCAGGCAGCTTAAAAGCACAAATAGGAAAAGGGGAAGACTGGGGGATTAAATTTTATAATAATGATAGGCTATTAACTGAAACAAGCAAAACAGGTACTGCTTATATTACAACAGACAAAAAAGAAATTTATATGAGAGAACAATTAGCACTAGGAGTTGGAGAGTTAGTATATGGTTTGGGAGAACGTTTTACCCCTTTTGTAAAAAATGGTCAATCAGTGGATGTTTGGAACCAAGATGGTGGAACTGCAAGTGAACAGTCATATAAAAATATACCGTTTTATTTAACAAATAAGGGCTATGGGGTTTTTGTTAATCATTCTGAAAACGTATCTTTTGAAGTAGGCTCAGAGTCAGTTAGCAAAGTTCAATTTAGTGTAGAAGGTGAATCACTTGAATATTACATAGTAGGTGGAAATGACTTAAAAGAGGTTATAAATAATTATACAAATTTAACTGGAAAACCAACACTTCCACCAGCGTGGTCATTTGGTCTTTGGCTAACAACTTCTTTCTGTACAAATTACGATGAAGAAACAGTAATGAGTTTTATAGATGGAATGTTAGAAAGAGATATACCACTTGAAACTTTCCACTTTGATTGTTTCTGGATGAAAGAATTTGAATGGTGTAACTTTGAATGGGATAATAGAGTATTTCCAGAACCAGAAGGAATGTTAAAAAGAATTCATGATAAGGGTATAAAAGTTTGTGTTTGGATAAATCCATACATAGGTCAAAAATCACCTCTATATAAAGAAGGTGCTGAAAAAGGATACTTTGTCAAAACTGGAAATAATAAAATATGGCAATGGGATAGATGGCAAGCAGGTATGGCCTTAGTTGATTTTACTAATCCAGAGGCTTGTAAGTGGTATAAGTCACATCTTGAAAGATTGATTGATATGGGAGTAGATAGTTTTAAAACTGATTTTGGTGAAAGGATACCTGTTCAGGATGAATTTTATGGAATAGATGCACTAAAATACGGTATAAAATACTACGATGAATCAAATCCTAAGAAAATGCATAATTACTATACTTATTTATACAATAAGCTAGTATTTGAACTTTTAGTAGAAAAACTAGGAAATGAACAAGCGTGTGTGTTTGCTAGATCAGCAACAGTTGGAGGACAGAACTTCCCAGTACATTGGGGAGGAGACTGTTTGTCCAATTATTCTTCTATGGCAGAGTCATTAAGAGGTGGATTATCTTTAAGTCTTTGTGGATTTGGATATTGGAGTCATGATATAGGAGGATTTGAAGAAGGGTGTACAGCTGATATTTACAAAAGATGGACTCAATTTGGTCTTTTATCATCACATAGTAGATATCATGGAAATGTTGAGTATAAAGTACCTTGGATATATGATGAGGAAGCTGTTGAAGTAACTCGTAAATTTGCTAAGTTAAAAATGAAACTTATGCCTTATCTATTTAAATATGCTATTGAAGCAAAAAATACTGGTATACCTATGATAAGACCTATGGTACTTGAGTATAGTGATGATGAAACTTGTATATACCTAGATCGTCAGTATATGTTTGGTGAAGGTTTATTAGTAGCCCCTGTATTTAGTAATACTGGAGATGTAAGTTATTATTTGCCAGAAGGAAGATGGACAAATTTATTAAATAATAAAGTACTTGAAGGTAGAAGATGGTACAAGGAAAATCATGATTATATGTCACTACCTTTAATGGTTAAAGATAATACCATAATTCCTATAGGATATAATGATAAAAAACCAGATTATGATTACTTAAAGGATTTAGAGATTAACATATTTGAATTAAATGAAAATAATAGAATAGAAACGATACTATATAACTCACTTGGAAAAGAAGTAGGAAAAGTATCTGCAATAAAAATAGGAAATAAAATAAGTGTTCATACAAAGGGAATAAGTGGAGATTATAAAATAGTTCTTAGAAATATTAATGCAACATCTGAAAATGCTAAATGCAAGTACGATTTAGAAATAGGAACAGTAGCACAAGCTAAAGATAGTGAAGTTATATTTACAGTAATGAATAATTTTTAAGTATTTAGAACTAGATAGTATTGTTATAAAATGAGTTGGTATAAATTTATACTAGCTCTAAGATAAGGGGGTTAATTACATGGAAAACAATATGAAGCAACCTATTATAGCAAGTGATAAGCTTTCAGGGAAAGAAAAGGTCGGTTATGCTACAGGGGATTTAGCATGTAACTTAATATTTAGTACAGTTGGAGCATTTTTAATGTATTTTTATACAGATGTATATGGATTAGCTCCAATGGCAGTATCTATGATTTTTTTAGTAGCAAGGATTTGGGATGGTTTGAATGACCCTATAATGGGTGTTATTGTAGATAGAACAAAATCAAAGCATGGTAAATTTAGACCATATCTTTTATACGGTGCATTGCCATTTACATTAATAGCTATTTTATGTTTCACAGTGCCAGATATATCTCCTATGGGTAAATTTGTATATGCATTTGTTACTTATATAGGGCTAGGGATGATATATACGTTAGTAAATGTACCTTATGGAGCATTAACATCAGCAATGACACAAGATTCCACAGAACGTGCAAACCTTTCCGTAGTAAGAATGTTCTTTGCATCAGTAGGAACTCTTATAGTAACTTATGGTGTTCCTAAGTTAAGTACAATATTAGGGGGAGGAAATTTAGCTAAGGGTTATCAACAAGCAATGATAATATATGGTATAGCAGGTGGATTATTACTATTATTCTGTTTCTTCACTACTAAAGAAAGATATAGTGTGGTAAATGAAGATAGTGAAAAAGCTGGGTTTAAGGATATAATAGTTTTACTTAAAAATAACAAGCCATTAGTTATATTGTCATTAATATTCATATTGATGTTTGGTATTATGTCTATAGTGGATGCTGTGGGTATATATTTCTTCCAATATGTATTAGGTAGAGAAGACTTACTTCCAACATATATGATACTAGGAAAAGGTGCTGTATTAGTTGGATATGCTGTTACTCCACTTTTATTAAAGAAATTTGACAAGAAAGAAATAATATTTTGGTTTACTGTAGTTACTTTATCTCTTCCAATAGGAATGATGTTCTTAGGAAAAGAACATATAACTTTAATTATGATTCTTAGAGTCATTCATGGTATAGCTTATTCTAGCACTGGAATAATGTGGAGTTTAGTTCCAGATACTATTGAATATGGTGAATTAAAAACAGGAAAGAGAAGAGAAGGTATAACTTATTCTATAATAGGATTTTTCTTTAAGTTTGGTATGGCTTTAGGTGGCTTAGTTCCAGGTGTGGTACTATCTATGACAGGATATGTTGCAAATACTTCTCAAACTTCACAAGCTTTGTACGGTATTCGTTCTATAAATGGTGTTATACCAGTAGTACTTACAATAGCTATGTTAGTACTTATAAAGATGTATCCATTAACTGAAAAAAAATGTAGAGAGGTAATAAATGAATTAAGAAGCAGATAATATATATAGGGAGTGTCTCAAAGTGAACTTTTTAGTTCATGAGGCACTCTTTTTTATATTAAATCAAGCGTGTTTTAATCATTTTAACAATGAAAAAGAGATTTATCTATATTTTGAGACAACGTCTTTTTTAATTTTATTTAGTTGTTGTCGTTTTTGACTTGGTGTACAATTATATACTTTCTTAAATAACTTCATAAATTGTTTATAATTATAAAATCCATTGTTCTGAATAATATCTAATATATTATTATCTGTATTTATAAGGTCACTATACATATTTTCAAGTCTTATATTGTTTACATAAGAGGTAAACGTTATTCCCATATGTGTTTTAAAAAATCTAGATAAATATTGAGGTGTTAAATTTACAACTTCACTTGCTGTAGATAGAGAAATTTGCTCTTTGTAATTTTCTTTTACATAATCAGTTATAATTTTTAATCTATCAAAATATTTATCTGTATTTTTGTAAGATATTGAATCTATAGAAATTGAATAATTTCCATATAAAATATATAAAAATTCATATAATAAAATTTTTGAGTTTAATATATATAGTTGAGGCTCTTTGCTATATATCTTATATAATTCATTTAAAGTATTTTTTAATTTATTCACATTAGCATTATTAGTATTAGTAAGTAATTCTTTATAATTAATACGTAACTCATTTATATTAGGTATGTTTTCTTCTAAAAATTTATAAGGAATTTGAAGAACTATAGATTCATTACCATCAGAACAAATAGCTGAATGAATTTGCTTTGGATTTAATATTATTAAATCATTTGCCTTTAGATTTAATCTTTCATTATCTATAAAAAGATTAAAGCTTCCATTAAGTATGAGAATAATTTCAAGACTATAATGCCAGTGTTTAACTGTAAAACTACCGTTATCAATAGATAGATAGAGCTTCACACCTATATCATCATGGATATTTACCGATTCATGTTTAAGTGTATTCATAATAGACTCCTAAAAAACAATTTTTTGATTTTCAATGAATATCTAATGTATATAAATATTATCATAGATATTAAAAAGTATAAATAAAAAATATTAAAAATTACTTTCTATTAATCAATTAGAAAATTTTACTAAAATCCGGAAAGCGATTGACAAACAAAGTCAAATAAAGTATATTATTGGTAAGTTAGTTTAATGTACAAATGAATTATATATAAAATCTAATTTATAAAATAACGATACTAAACGACATTATTTAACTTAATATACATAAAAATAGAATATTATACCATTAATTTAGGAGGTAGCCGTGATAAAAATATCTGAAGACTATATTGAAAAAAGATTTGACAATGAACTATTGCGAATAGAAGCATGGGGAAAAAACTCTTTACGTATCAGGTCATTTGTAGACCAAAATTTTGTTGATGAAAACTATGCTCTTAACGGAAAACCTAAGTTAAATAAAGACGATATTATAATTAATAAAAATGAAGATGGCAGTGCAATCATTAAAAATGGAAAGATAAAAGCTGTCTTAGACCATAGAGATAGAATTACTTTTTACAATGATAAAAATGAAATATTATTAAAAGAATATATTCGATTAAGAGCTGTAAAACATGATGATGGTGGAGAAGATGTAGGGACAATTGAAATTACCAAAGACTTTAACTCTACTCTCAAATTGAAATCAAGAGAATATCAACCAAGCTATAGTGGAGAATTTGAAGTAACTACTAGATTTGAGTCTGAACCCTCTGAAAAGATTTTTGGAATGGGACAATATCAACATAAATTTTTAGATTTAAAGAATACTGTGCTGGAGTTAGCCCAAAGAAATTCTCAAATATCAGTTCCTTTTTATATTTCTAGTTTAGGTTATGGACTTTTATGGAATAATCCAGGAATTGGAAGAGTATCTTTTGCCAAAAATATGACAGAATGGAAGATGTTTTCTACAAAATTTATAGATTATTGGATTACTTGTGGAGAAAGTCCAAAAGAATTAAATAAAAATTATTCTCAAGTTACAGGAACTGTTCCTATGATGCCTGAAAACCTTTTAGGTCTATGGCAAAGTAAATTAAGATATAGAACTTCAGAGGAAGTTTTAGATGTTGTGAAGGAATATTCTAAAAGAGGAATTAAGCTTTCATCAATTGCAATTGACTATTTTCATTGGCCTAAGCAAGGTGAATATAAATTTGACCTAGATTATTGGAAAAATCCTAAAGAATTAGTCAAAAAACTGAAAGAAGAGTATTCAGTGGAGCCAATAGTGTCTGTGTGGCCTACGGTTCAAAGTGACGCAGAAAACTACAATGATTATTTAGAGAATGGTTATTTGGTTAATGTTAACCGTGGTGTTAGAATGACAATGCAAATTCAAGGAAATACAGTTTTTGTAGATATGACAAATGAAAATGCAAGAGAATATGTTTGGGATAGAATAGATAAAAATTATAAACAACTTGGAATTGATTACTATTGGTTAGATGTAGCTGAACCTGGCTACTCTGTTTATGATTTTGATAACTATAGATATAAAAAGGGCAATGTTTTAAGTTGTGGTAATATTTATCCTATTGATTATTTAAAAATGATTTATGACGGTTTGTATGAGGATACAGAGTCTGTTGTAACTCTTGTAAGAGGAGCTTGGGCAGGGGCTCAAAAGTATGGAGCTTTAGTATGGTCTGGTGACATTGATTCTAGTTTTGAGGCTTTTAATAATCAAGTAAATACAGGGTTAAATATGGGACTGGCAGGTATACCATGGTGGACTACTGATATTGGAGGTTTCCATGGAGGAAATCCTAAAGACCCAGAATTTAGAGAACTTATGGTAAGATGGTTCCAATATGCCACTTTTTCACCAATTTTGAGAATGCATGGAGATAGATTGCCTCATAGTAAACCATTATCAAATAAAGGTGGAGGTTCAATGGTAACTGGAGCCCCTAATGAGATATGGTCTTATGGTGAAGAAGTAGAAGTAATTCTTACAAAGTTCGTAAAAATTAGAGAAAGTTTAAAAACTTATTTAAAAAAATTGATGAAAGAAGCGCATGAAGATGGAACGCCAATTATGAGAACTCTATTTTATGAATTTCCTGAAGATGATAAAACTTGGGAGGTTGATAATACATATATGCTTGGAGATGAAATTTTGGTTGCTCCAATAATGAATTATAAAGATAGAAGCAGAAAAGTATATTTACCAAAAGGTCATACATGGGAAAATATATTTAATGGGGTTAGTTATGAAGGTGGGGCAACTTATGAAATTGAATGCCCACTTGAAGAAATTCCTATTTTCTTAAAGCAAAATTCTAAATATAACTTTAAAGAACTAAAAAATATTTTAAGAGAGGTGAAATCATAATGGAGCCACAATTATGGCAATTATTATTAATCGTACTATATGGATTTTTTATAAACTATGAAAAAAATTCAACAATGTTTGGAACATATCAACCAGTAACAGCAGGTTTTATTACTGGTCTTATCTTAGGAGATATAAATACAGGTTTGTATATTGGAGGTACATTACAACTATTATCATTAGGTATTAGTAACTTTGGTGGAGCATCAATACCTGATTATCAAACAGCTAGTATAGTAGCCACATTTATAACTATTACAACTAAGCAAGAAGCATCTGTAGGAATCTCTATAGGTATTCCAGTTGCTTTATTGATGGTACAGTTAGATGTTCTTAGAAATACTATTGGTATATGGCTAGTTCATAAAGCAGAAGATGGGGCTAAAAAAGGAAATTATAAAAATATAACCTATATGCAAATGTTAGGAGTATTATTAACAGCAGCTACAACAGGTATTCCAGTTGCTCTATCTGTAATATTTGGACCTTCTTTAATTAATACAATTTTAAAATATACACCTGAATGGTTAACAGGTGGTCTAACAGTAGCTGGAGGATTACTTCCAGCAGTAGGAATAGGATTATTACTTAGATACCTTCCTGCTAAGGAGTATTTTAGTTACTTAGTAATTGGTTTTGTTTTAGCAGTATATATGAAAGTACCATTATTAGGTGTAGCTTTAATTGGTGGAGCAATTGCACTTATAATTTACAAAAAGAATTTGGAAAATCAAGCACAACAATATACTGTAGTAGGAGGTATGGACGAAGATGAGTGATAAGGTATCATTAAATAAATCAAATGAAAAGGTCAAAAAAAGTGTCTTATGGCGTTGGTTTTTTACTAGTTCTGTTTCTTCAAACTATGAGAAGATGCAGGCTTTGGCATACTGTTATGCAGTACTACCTTTTTTAAAAGTAGTATACAAAGATAATCCAGAAAAGTTGCAAAGTGCTGTATTAAATCATTTACAATTTTTTAATACTAATCCATGGGTTGCACCTTATATTTTGGGTATTAATGTAGCAATGGAGGAATTATCAAGTGAAGAAACTGAAGAGGCTGTTGCCTCAATTAAAACAGGCTTGATGGGACCAGTAGCAGGTTTAGGAGATAGTTTGTTTGTCGTTATTCCATGGACAATTTTTGGAGCTATAGCAGCTAATATGGCAATAGATGGAAGTCCGTTTGGAATCTTACTGTGGATTGTGGTGAGTGTAGCATTGAAATTATTAAGTATACCATTATTTAATGCTGGTTATACATCAGGTACTAAGCTAATATCTTCAATTGAAAAAAGTTTGAAGATTTTAACTGAGAGTACATCTATTTTAGGATTAATGGTTGTAGGTGCATTAATACCTTCAGTAGTAAAAGCTAATGTTGCTCTTAACTTTCAGCAAGGTGATTTTACAATGAAAGGTCAAGAAATATTAGACCAAATTATGCCTGGGCTAGTTCCTGCAATTTTAGTTGTGATTGTTTATTGGGCTCTTAAAAAGAACGTAAAACCTATATATTTAATTTTAGGCGTAATGGTTGTTTCAATAATTTTATATGCATTAGGTATTTTAAAATAAAGAAAGTTAAAATAAAGAAAGGATGGTATTAGGTATGGAAATGAAAGGTATTAAAAATATTCGTATAGATGACCGTTTAATTCATGGTCAAGTTGCAACTATGTGGAGTAATAAATTAGGTGTTACAAGATTGATGGTAGTAAATGATGCAATAGCTAACAATTCTGTTCAAAAACAAGTTCTAAGAATGGCGACACCTGCAGGAATAGCATCATCTATAATTACAGAAGAGACTGCTATAAAAAATATTACTGCTGGGAAGTATGAAGGACAAAATGTATTATTAATTGTTAAATCTCCTGTCGACCTTATTCCATTTGTAGAGGCGGGACTTAAAATACACAATATAAATGTAGGAAACATGTCAAGTAGAAAAGACACAACAGTACTAAAACCTAATATCAGTGTTACTGAAGAAGAGAAAGAAGCATTTAAAAGACTTTTAGATGAAGGAATTGAAATTACAACTATAATGACACCTGATGATAAGAAAACTTATCTTGTAGACATTTTATAGATTTAGAGAGGTGTATTAAAGTGAATAGTATTATTTTGATGAGTCATGGTAATATGGCTGAAGAAGTCTTAAATTCTGCTAAAATGATAATAGGAGATTCTATAGATTATCCTACTGTAAATATGAAGCAAGATGATGGAATTGAAGGAACAATAGAAAAATTAAAAAAAGCTTTAGAAGTATATAAGGACAGTTCAGAAATAATTATAATGGTGGATTTACTAGGTGGAACTCCATGTAATGCTGCTTTATTGGAGGCTAATATTGATAGTAGAATTAAAATTATTTCAGGACTAAATTTAGGTATGGTTATTGAATCAGCCTTTTTAGATACAAAAGAACTGGCAGTAAAATTAGAGAAAATAGGTAAAGATAATATTTCCATAGTTGAAACAACAGCAAGTTTATTATCTGATGATGAGTAGCAAGGTTATATTAATATTTAAAATAAAAGCCTTATATTAACATTTAATTAATATGTAACTTCTTAGAAAAAGAATTTAATCAATCTTGCGTAAACTCCATAATAAATTTAATTTTAGAATATATGATTTAAAGGGTTATGGCTATATAGTCATAACCCTTACTTAAGATTATGCATATTCTTGTAAAAATAGTATCTATTTAAAGATGTTTTCATTTTTCTAACTTTCATAATGACTGCAACTAGTATTTAATTAAGATGAATATTTAATTAATTTAATATTTTAGGTCAGGTTCTAAAACTTTGAATTCACTTATATAATAATCATTAATCTATTAAATAAAGTGATTTAAGAAGTGATTCATCTGTTGTAAATGTTGATTTAGATGTAGTTATATTTTTTTATTATTCTATTACCTTTTAATATAGATAATAGCATTAGTTCGTTTAAAAATTAAAAATGTAACTAGCTTGTTTAAGCTAGTTATCAGATTACTTGATATTATAGTACAGCTATCTTCTCATTTATTTCATTCATTAAGGTTAAATTTTGTATATTCAAAAAGCTCTTAATATTTACAGCAGAGCCACCATAGAGAGATGCCTCAGACCCTAATGATGAAATTTCTATATTTATCCCCTTGTTAAAAGAGCTAACTAACATGTCTTTTGTAATTTGTAATATTTCAGGGATATCTCTGATTATTTGGCTATTTAAATATATTATCTCAGGAGCATATGTTGCAATAGCGTTATTTATAGCTATTGATAAGTAACTACAAAACTCATGGATAACTTTTTTAGTATTTTGATTATTTTCATAGTATAATTGCTTTAACATATTAGAATCTATTTTAGGAATATTTTCTAAAGAAGAAAGCTGTTCAAACACTTTTTTCTCTGAACAATACTGTTCTAAACAGCCACGGTTTCCACAAGGACATAGTTTACCATTAGGCATGATAATAGTGTGACCAATTTCGCCACTCATACCATTTCTACCACTATATAATTTATTGTTTATTATAATGCCTGAACCAAATCCACTGTGAATACTAAGACTAAGTAGTGAATTATGCACAGTTGAGAAAGTACTCTCAGCTAAAGCTGTCAAGTTTGCTTCGTTTTCTATATGGATAGGAAAGTCATATTTTTTACTAAGGATACCATATAAGTCAATCTCATTAAGATTATAATATGGAGTGAACAATATTTTATTTTCACAAGTAATCCCATGTATAGCCAAAGTGAGACCTATTACCTTATAAGGAGTGTCTATTTTGGACGTGTTATAACTATCTATAATTTCATCTATTAACTGTATAACATTATCTTTATTTACTTGTATATCTGTTAATTTCTTAGAATTTATAATAGTTCCATCTAAGTAAGATAGAGAAGAAAATATATAGTCATATCCAATATCCATACTTAAAGAAATCCCTGAGCATTTATTAAATACTAAAAGTATGGGTTTTCGTCCACCACTATGAGTACTATTTCCAATTCCTATTTCATGAACCAGAGATTCATCAATAAGTTTTTTTGTAATAGCAGATATAGTTGCTTTATTTAATCCTATAGTAGAGGCTATACTTGCTCTAGAAATAGGACCATTTTTTATAATTTGTTCAAGTACCAATCTTTCATTCATTTCTCGAATCGTGTATTTATCAGTAACCAATTTGATATTCCTCCTTAAAATAATATTGTAATACTTTTTAGACAAAAATAAAAGGTTATTTTGCATTGACAAAGATAATTAAATATTTTATTATTAGTTCATAAGTTAGTTTAATATACTAACAAAAATAAAGCAAGTAAAATATACCTAAAATATAAAAAAATAGGGTAGGAAAACGATAATTATGAAGTGGTGTTTCAAGGAGGGATGAAGTTGAAGTATGTATTAGGTGTGGATATTGGTACATCAGGTACTAAAACAGTCTTATTTGATAAACTAGGAAATACTATAAAAAGTTGTACATATGAATATCCGATTATACAGGAGAAAACAGGCTGGGCAGAACAGGATGCAAATGATTGGTGGGAAGCTGTAGTCGAATCTATAAGACGTGTAATTCAAAGTTCAAATATAAATAGTGAACTTATAAAAGGAATTGGGTTGTCAGGGCAGATGCATGGTCTAGTTATGCTAGATAAAGAAGGGAGCATATTGAGAAACTCTATAATATGGTGTGACCAACGAACAGTAAAAGAGTGTGAAGAAATAACCAATTTAGTAGGTAAAGAAAGACTGATTGAAATAACTGCCAATCCAGCGCTTACAGGATTTACAGCATCAAAGATATTATGGGTTAGAAATAATGAACCTGATATTTATAAAAATACTAATAAAATACTTCTTCCAAAAGATTATATAAGATACAAATTGACAGGTGAATATGCTACAGAAGTGTCAGATGCAAGTGGTATGCAGTTACTCGATATAAGAAAAAGAGATTGGAGTGATGAAGTACTAGAAAAGTTAAACATAGATAAAAATCTTTTAGGTAAAGTTTATGAATCTCAAGAGGTTACAGGATATGTAACTAGAGAAGTAGCAAACTTGACAGGGCTTAAAGAAGGAACAATAGTGGTAGGTGGAGCTGGAGACCAAGCAGCAGGAGCTATAGGAAATGGAATAGTTAAGGATGGAGTAGTTTCATCTACTATTGGTACATCAGGCGTAGTATTTGCATATACAAAAGAACCAAAAATTGATAAAGAAGGTAGAGTTCATACTTTTTGTCATGCAATACCAAATACATGGCATGTTATGGGGGTTACTCAAGGAGCTGGACTATCATTAAAATGGTTTAAAGATAATTTCTGCCAAAGTGAAGTGGAAGTTTCAAATTCTTTAGGTGAAGATGTATATGAGATTATAAATAGTCAAGTAGCTAAAGTACCAACAGGATGTAATGGACTACTTTACTTACCATATATGATGGGAGAAAGAACTCCTCATCTTGACCCTTATGCAAGAGGTGTATTCTTTGGACTATCTCCAATCCATTCTAAAAAAGAAATGGCAAGGTCAATAATGGAAGGTGTTTCATATAGTCTTAAAGATTGTATGGAGATAATAGAAAACCTTAATATAGAAGTTAATGAAGTAAGAGCCTCAGGTGGGGGTGGTAAAAGTAAAGTATGGAGACAGATGCAAGCAGATATGTTTAATGAAGATGTGTATACTATAAATTCAAGTGAAGGACCAGCACTTGGGGTGGCAATTCTTGCATTAGTAGGAGCTGGAATATACGAAAATGTACAAAAAGCTTGTGATATTATAATAAAAACTTCAACTAAATTAGAGCCAATAAGTGAAAATGTAGATATATATAAGAGATATCACAGATTGTATAAAAAAATATACAAATCTTTGAAAGAAGATTTTAAGTTATTGGATGAAGCAGTTAATTTTAAAGATAAATAGTTAAAATAGCTTAAAAATAAAGAGAAAGATAAAAATAAAAATAATTTTTAATTAAGAAAAAATATTACATACATCATATATGTAAAACATTGGGAGGATATAAAATGAGTGAGATATTTAAAGGAATAGGACAGATAAAATTTGAAGGACCAAAATCTAATAATGAGTTAGCATTTAGATACTACAATCCTGAACAAGTAGTAGGCAATAAGACTATGAAAGAGCATTTAAGATTTGCAATGAGTTACTGGCATACTTTATGTGGAGAAGGTAATGACCCATTTGGAGTAGGTACAGTAGAGAGACCTTGGAATAATATGACAGACCCAATTGAGATAGCTAAGATTAAAGTTGATGCAGGATTTGAATTTATGTCTAAAATGGGAATTGAGTATTTCTGTTTTCACGATAGAGATATAGCTCCAGAAGGAAGAAATTTAGAAGAAACAAATAAGATATTAGATGAAATAGTTGAGTATATAAAAGTTAAAATGGAAGAAACAGGTATAAAGTTATTATGGGGAACTGCTAATATGTTTGGAAATCCGAGATTTGTACATGGTGCATCTACAACATGTAATGCTAATGTTTATGCCTATGCAGCAGCTCAAGTTAAGAAAGCTATGGAAGTAACTAAGTATTTAGGAGGAGAAAACTTTGTATTTTGGGGTGGAAGAGAAGGTTATGAAACTTTACTTAACACTAATACAGAACTTGAAATGGATAACTTTGCGAGATTCTTACAAATGGCTGTAGATTATGCTAAGGAAATAGGGTTTACTGGACAATTCTTAATAGAGCCTAAACCAAAAGAGCCTACTAAACATCAATATGATTTTGACACTGCTACTGTTTTAGGATTCTTAAGAAAGTATAGTCTAGATAAATACTTTAAAATGAATATAGAAGCAAACCATGCAACACTTGCAGGTCACACTTTCCAACATGAATTAAATATAGCAAGAATAAACAATGTTTTAGGAAGTATAGATGCAAATCAAGGAGACCTATTATTAGGATGGGATACAGACCAATTCCCAACAAATATATATGATGCAACACTTGCTATGTATGAAGTGTTAAAGCAAGGTGGAATAGCACCAGGAGGATTTAATTTTGACTCTAAAGTAAGAAGAGCATCTTTTGAGGTAGAAGACTTATTCCTAGCTTATATTGCAGGGATGGATACATTTGCAAAGGGATTATTAATAGCTCATAAATTATTAGAAGATGAGGTATTTGAAAACTTTACTAAAGAAAGATATGCAAGTTTTAGTGAAGGTATAGGTAAAGATATAGTAGATGCTAAGGTTGGATTTAAAGAGCTAGAATCTTATGCACTGCAAATGCCAGTTATAAAGAATAAGTCTGGAAGACAAGAAATGCTAGAAGCTATACTTAACAGATATATATATGAAGTAGATACAATTTCTAATAAGTAATTATGTAGTTATTAAATTTGAATGTTTGAATAAAATAAAAGAATATTTTCTTGTTTTTATTCTAAAACAGATAAAGATAAA
The DNA here is from genome assembly GCF_020657775.1 of Clostridioides sp. ZZV14-6345. Taxonomy (NCBI): domain Bacteria; kingdom Bacillati; phylum Bacillota; class Clostridia; order Peptostreptococcales; family Peptostreptococcaceae; genus Clostridioides; species Clostridioides sp. ZZV14-6345. Next base: position 37,860 of record NZ_JAGWCX010000021.1, read on the forward strand.
TATTTGTAAAAATTCTCATAATCTTGATAAATTAAGGATATAGACTTAAGTATAATTAGTTTATATCCTTAAAATTTCTATCAAAAATAATCATTTCTATAGTTATCAATATTTCTAGTTATCAATATCTTTCTTAACTAATAACCAAAAATCAGTAAAGTATCTCAATTTAAGCCATCATAATGGATAAGTTTTTTAGGATATCTTTTTTAGCATATCACTGATAAGAATTTACTTTCAGGACATGGTGGAAAAATAGATGTTTAAATATGATTGTTATTTTATAACTTGCAAGAAATAATTTTGAAAATACAAATAAAAATTTTTTAAAGAGAGTAATCGTGGAATATATCTTCAGGAATTTCTTTTAGTTGTTTAGGTGATAATAAAATAATGATACAATGTATTAAAATATATAATTTGAAAGTTGATGAGAATTGAATGAAAAAGAAAATAGTGTTTTCAATAGTTATTTCAGTATTTATAATTTTATTAGGTAATTCTACTTATTCTCAAAAGAATCAACTATCTGAAGAGGAAAAGGTAGATGACTTTAATTATGTATATAATGTTATAAAAACAGGATATCCATATCTAGATGTAAATAAAAGGCTTAATAATATTGATTGGTTAGAAAATAAGGATGAATATACAAAAAGAATAAAAAGTACTAAAAATGATGAAGAATTTATAGAAGAACTGTCATCTATATTATCTGATTTAAATAATAAACATACAGAATTAATAGATAATAAGAAACGATATGAACTTTTTAAGAAATCATATTCTAATAATGATTGGTATGATTTTCTTAATGATAAAAAAGTTGTAGATAGATATGACTCTATAAATCCTAAAATAAAAATGCCAAATGATATTCTTGTAAAAAAAGAATTGATTTTAAAGGATATCGTTGAGGGTAAAATTGGATATATGTATTTACCATCAATGTCGTCAAAGAATGGGCCTATAGATAATGATTTAAAGGTAATTGGAGATTATATTAACACTTTAGAAAAACATAAGGCTTTAATTATTGATATAAGAGGTAATTCAGGCGGAAGTGATAGTTGTTGGCAAGGAATCGTATCTAAACTTATAAAAAATGATGTTAAAATAAATGGATATAGAATTTATAGAAATAACAATAAAATAGTAAAAAAATACACCAATGCAAGAAGTATAAAATTAGAGCCTATAAATAATTTACCACAAAATGTAAAAGAAAATGCTCCCAAAGAAATTATAAAAGATTTTAGTAGTTTTGAAAATACTTCTTATACCATAAAATCTACGAAGGATTTAAAATTTAAAGGTAATATATATTTACTTGTCGATAAAAAGATATATTCATCATCAGAGTCGTTTGCAATGTTTTGTAAAGAAACTAAATTTGCAACTTTAGTGGGTGAAACTACTGGCGGAGATGGAGGGTGTATAGACCCTGTATTGTTTAATTTAAAAAGTAGTGGTCTAATAGTTAGAATGGCAAGTTGTATGTATTTAAATAAGAATGGAATATGTGATGAGGAATTTAAAACTATTCCAGAATTTAAAGTAAAAGATTGTAAAAGGACTGCTGATTTTAAAGATGATAGTTGCATAAGAAAAGCACTAGAACTTGAAAATATTAATTATTAGATAAAAGAATAGAATTAAAACTACCTTTTTTTAAAGCATCAATTATAGTAGTATTTCTTATAGTCAATTTTATAGGATAAATAGGAAATATAAGAATATGCTGTAATTTAATGTTGAATATTGGTATAATATTTATGACGATTTTTAATTGAAGGGGATAATAGTTTATGAGATTAGAAGAAATGATTTTTTTAAATTATAATAAATTGAATGAGACAGATTTATTAATATGGAAATATATAACTGCAAATAAAAAACATTGTAGTAAGATGTCAATAAATGAACTTGCTATGAAATGTAATGTATCTCGTGCAACTATTACAAGATTTGTTAAAAAATTAGATTTAAAAGGTTTTAGTGAATTTAAAGTCTTATTAAGCTGGGAATCAGAAAAGGTTCATGTTATAGAAAATCAGTCATTTGATATTGCGTGTAATTCAATAATTAAGTATGTTGAAGACCAAAAAAATAAAGATTACGATGCATTATGTAAACTTCTTTATGAATCAAAAACAATATATGCTTATGGTTCAGGGGATATTCAAAATGTGGTTGCAAAACAGATAAAGAGAATGTTCTTATCATGTCAAGAAATAATATATGATTTTGAAGGAAGAACATTTGATGATTCTTTTTACAATATTGTCAGTAAAAATGATGTTATGATTATTATATCCCTAAGTGGTGAGAATGAAAATACACTTAATATTGCTAGAAGATTAAAATTAATAGGAACTAAAATAATTTCAATTACAGAGTTTAAAAATAATACATTAACTGATTTAAGTGATGAATCAATCTATATTTCAGCAACTAATATCTCATTTTTACAAATGCACCCTAGTTATAAATTGACAATGTTATATTTTATATTGATTGAGTTATTATTTATTAAATATAGTATTTATAAAAGACATAGAATGATTACAGAAGGGATTGATTGCAAATTGTAGTCATTCTTTTTTTTTATGAAAATTTGAACATAAAAATGTGCAAAAACTTATTTGATTGTGAATAAGCTCCGAATATAGCCTAAAGATTGTATATATTTATTAACCTGTTAAAATAATAGATATCTAAGGCCAAAGATAAAATAAAAATATAAGGAGGGGAGTAATTTATATGATGAAGAAAATACAACGTTTTGGAGGGGCAATGTTTACACCAACACTATTATTTGCTTTCGCTGGGATAATGGTTGGATTCTCAATTGTATTTCAAAATCAGTCAATTATGGGTTCGCTTGCTACACCGGAAAATATTTGGTACCAATTTTGGGGAGTAATATCCAGTGGAGCTTGGATGGTATTTAATCAATTACCATTATTATTTGCTATTTCTTTACCAATAGCACTTGCAAAAAAGCAACAAGCAAGAGCTTGCATGGAAGCTTTAGCAACATACTTGACTTTTAATTATTTCGTAGGTTCTATGTTAAGTTTTTGGGGAAAAAGCTTTGGGGTTGATTTTGCAGCTGAAATAAGTGCTGGAAGTGGACTTGTAAGCATTGCTGGTATTAAAACATTAGATACTGGTATGGTTGGTGCTTTATTAATATCAGGCATTGTTATTTATGTTCATAATAGATTTTATGATAAAGAACTACCAGATTTTATTGGATTATTTAGAGGCTCATCACTTGTAGTTGCAATTTGTTTCTTTGTTATGATACCAGTTGCATTATTAACTTGCTTTATTTGGCCTCATGTTCAAAATGTTATTAGGCATTTACAAACATTTTTTATAAATAGTGGAAATATAGGAGTTTGGTGTTATGCATTCTTACAAAAGATTTTAATACCAACTGGGTTACATCATTTTGTATATGCACCAATCTGTTATGATAGTGTTGTTGTTCCAGGTGGTACATCAGTATATTGGGCTACTCATATTCAGAACTTTCAAACTTCAACTCATACTCTAAAGGAAATGTATCCAATTGGATTCTCATTATCTGGGTTATCAAAGGTGTTTGGTTCATTAGGTGTATTTGGTGCTTTCTATGTGACTGCAAAGCCGGAAAAAAAGAAAAAAGTATTAGGTTTAATGATTCCTGCTACTCTTACTGCAGTATTAACTGGAATTACTGAACCGTTAGAATTTACATTTTTATTTGTAGCTCCACTTTTATTCCTAGTACATGCATTTTTAGATGCGTGTTTGCAAACGATTTCATTTGCCTTAGGGGTTGTTGGTGATTTTGGTGGAGGAATTATTAACTGGGTTGTATTAAATTGGCTTCCACTTGGGATGTATCACTGGAAGGTATATATTATTCAAGTTGTTGTAGGGATTATATTTTCATTTATCTGGTTCTTTGTATTTACTTTCTTAATTAAGAAATTCGATTTGAAAACTCCTGGTAGAGAGGAAGATACTGAAGAAACAAAACTATATACTAAAAATGAGTATTTAGAAACTAAAGATGAAAAAGGAAATAAATTAAGTAAAGCGTCTCAACAAGCGGCTGAATACATAAAATTAGTTGGTGGAGCAGCAAATGTTGTAGATGTTACAAACTGTGCTACAAGATTGAGATTAACTTTGAAAGATGATTCAATCATTTCTAAAGAAGAAGATTTTAAAGCAGTAGGTGCACATGGTTTAGTGCATAATGGAAAAGCTATTCAGATTATTATTGGGCTTTCAGTACCAAGTGTAAGAGAAGAATTTGAAAATTTATTATAAAAGGAGAGATAAAGATGGAAAGAAAAAGACAGAGGATACTAATTGCTGGTGGGGGAAGTACTTATACTGCTGGAATTGTAACAATGTTAATTGAAAGTGTTGATAAATTTCCTATTGAATCAATTAAATTATATGATAATAACGATGAGAGACAAAGAAAAGTTGCTGAAGCATGTGCAATAATTGTTAGAGAGAAAAATCCAGAAATTAAATTTAGTTATACAACAAATCCAGAAGAAGCATTTACTGATATTGATTTTGTAATGGCACAAATTCGTGTTGGTTTATATGCTTTACGTGAACAAGATGAAAAAATTCCACTAAAATATGGGGTCGTTGGTCAAGAAACTTGTGGAGCAGGTGGAATTGCTTATGGATTAAGAACAATAGGTCCAGTTATAGAAATGATTGATTATATGGAAAAATATTCTCCAAATGCTTGGATGCTTAATTATTCAAATCCAGCAGCTATAGTTGCAGAAGCATGCCGTGTATTAAGACCAAATTCAAGAATTATTAATATTTGTGATATGCCGGTATGTTTAGAGGAAATATTTGCTAGAGTTTTAGGTTTAAATTCTCGTAAAGACTTTGATGTTAGATATTATGGATTGAATCATTTTGGATGGTGGACAAGTATTAAAGATAAAGAAGGAAATGATTTAATGCCTAAATTACAAGAATATTGTGCTAAAAAGGGATATGAGGAATTTACACCTCAAGGTCAACACAAAGAATCTAGTTGGTTAGAAACTATGAGAGCGGCAAAGAACTTATTAGAAATAGAACCAACTACATTACCTAATACTTATTTAAAATATTATTTAATGGCTGATGAAACTGTTAAACATGCTAATCCAAATTATACAAGAGCAAATGAGATTATGGATAGAAGAGAGAAAGATACATTTGAAGAATGTGAAAGAATTGTAAAAAATGGTACAGCAAGAGATACATGGTTTGATGCAAGTGAACATTCTCAATTTATTGTTGAATTAGCGTGTGCATTAGCATTTAATACTCAAGAAAGATTTTTACTGATTGTTCCTAATAATGGAGCTATTGAAAATTTTGCAGATGATGCAATGGTTGAAATTCCTTGTCTTGTTGGAAAAGATATGGTTGAACCTATGTCTATAGGTAAAATTCCAACTTTCCAAAAAGGTTTAATGGAACAACAAGTTGCTTCTGAAAAATTAGCTGTAGAAGCATGGATAGACAAAAGCTATCAAAAATTATGGCAGTCATTTACTATGAGTAAAACTGTTCCAAGTGCAAAAGTAGCAAAAGAAATCTTAGATGAAATGATTGTGGCTAATAAGGATTTCTGGCCAACTTTTAAATAAGGAGAATAAAAACATGATAACAAATAAAATAAAAAATATCACAGTAGTATTAAAAGATGAAAATATATTTCTTTCAGTGATAATGGGTTATTTTCTAATATTGCCTGTTCTGTATATAGTGTATTTAGAATTGACATCATTATTTACAAATGTTTCATTTTCACAACTTTTAAATAATGATGTTAATGCAAGTTTAAATTTAGTCTCTAACTTTAGTGCAGTATACAGTGCATATGTTATTTATAATATAAAAAAGAATAAAGATATAAAAGAAAACATGATTGCTTTCTATTTAGTCTTATTAGGACAGGTATTTCAAATTTACACAATAACTATTGTTATCATGTTTACCTATGTTTATAAATTTGTTGGAATTAAACAAATCATAAGCAGTATTAAAAAACTACAATGGGGAAAGAGCTATAAAGCTCTTTTTTCCTCAGTTGCAGTATGCTTAATATCGTTATTTGTAATGATAATCAGAATAAAGTTAATTATGTAGAGGAGTGTTTATAATGTTCTTTAAAAGAAAAAAAGAAGCAATTACAATTAATTCCTATATTGATGGAAAAATAATTAATCTTGAAGAAATTCCTGATAAAGTATTTTCAACTAAGGTAATGGGGGATGGATTTGCTATGATAGCAAAGGACAATGTTCTTAAATCACCAACTAAAGGGATAATAAGTTTTATTGCTCAAACTAACCATGCTATAGGAATTAAATTACAAAATGATGTTGAAATTCTTATTCATATTGGATTAGATAGTGCAACAACAAAAACAGAAAACTTTAAATTAGAAGTTAAACGAGGTCAAGAAGTTAATATGGGGGAAAAGTTAGTAGAAATCGATAACAAGTTACTTGAAAGTACTTTATATATTCCTTTAGCTATTATAGAGAATCCTAATAAGGTAAAATATCATCTTTCAAACTTAAATCAGGAAGGAAATAGTGGTATTAAAGTTATCAGTTTTGATTGATTATGATTAATAAATCGATTAAATTTAGATTTATCATATTTTATTTTCTCTCATATATTATTTTTGCTTTTGCGTCAACAAAATTCACACCTTTTTTATCAAAATTAGGTTACTCAGCATTTGAAAGAGGAATTATATTATCGAGTTATGCAATAACCAATATATTATTTCAATTATTATTTGGGGTATTAGCTGATAAGTATCAAACAATGAAAAAAATTGTTTTAATTAGTCTATCAGTTTATGGAATTGCATCAGTTATTATGTTTTCTACTGAATCTGCAACCTTTATAATATACTTATTACTTGTTGCTTTATCAGGAGGATTATTAAATACTTGTTGTAGCTTATACGATACATGGATAATAGGTTGTGGAGATAGGATTAGTAATTATTTGTCGTTTATTAAGACTTTTGGGTCAATTGGATGGGCTATTGGAAGTATGGTAGCTTCTTACCTAATTCTTAAGTTCTCATATTTTGGATTATCTGTAGCTATTGGTTTAATTGTAGTATTACTTATTATAAATATATTGTTATTACCTGATATTGAAAAGATTGACAAGAAGATAAATGTAACTAAAAAAGATATTGTTGAATTATTAAAAGATAAGCAATATATTTTACTAGTATGTATTTTATTTCTACTATACTCAATGGTGGTAGCAAATAACTGTACTGTAATAGATAAAATGATAACTTTAAATGCTACAAATTCTCAAATATCTTTAAAGTGGTCTTTACAGTCATTATTAGAGATACCAACATATTTGGCTGGCTCTTATTTATTAAAAAAATATAGTAGTTTAAACTTATTAAAATTAAGTGCTATTATGATAACAACTCAGTTTTTATTATTTGCTTTAGCAAGTGATTCAAATATAATTATTATACTGTGTGTTTTTCAAGTGTTTTCTACTCCTTTAATTTTAATTACTTCAAAAACATTAATATTTGAAGTTTCTCCTAAAAAACTTAGAAGTAGTAGCCAGTTAATAGCTTTAAGTATATTTATGGGAGGCTCTTCTCTAATTATTCCAACTGTTGCTGGCTTCTTGAGTATTAATATTGGTTATAATTATACATTGATGGTATTAAGTCTTTTTGGATGCTTAGCTTATGGCTTGATAGTATGTTTAAAAAAGAAACTTTTGAAATAAAATAATTATCACATGGAAAAGAGGCTTCTTAGGAGCCTCTTTTCTTTTTTTATACAAAAAAGGTACGACTTAAATTGTTATTTTGAGACATTTCTATTATGATTATAATAGCCTATATTCTATGTTACAAAAGTGTAATGCTAGCAGTTAAAATGTAATATTTACTTAAGGATTTATCTATATAAAACCTTTAAAATATGCTTATAGGAATAAGTTCTTGTGTAACAGGTATAATTATAGGGATAATAACATCCAGATTTTTTCAGGTAGTGATAGTAAAGTTATCTGGATTTGATATAAAGGTATCTAATGGGCTTAGCATAGAAGCTATACTGTATGCTATTTTAATATTTATTTCTATATTTATAATAATTATTTGAATATAGTTTTGAAGAGAAAATATGTTTAACTTATGAAAAAAAGTTACATAAAATCACATTGACACTGAAAATTAATTAAGATAAGATTTAGCTAAGGTAAAGCCACATATAAAATCAATTCAATTCATTTTGTAAGAATAAATTATTATAATCAAAGATGTAATAAGATTAATTCTAAAATTAGTAAACTTAATAATTTGATTGGAGAATAAATAACTACATGAAAGATATTATAATAGAGCAAAATTTAGAGATGATAATATGTGAGTTGTATAACAATATATAAGGATTTTTAGTATAAAATAACTATAAAATTAAAGGATGATAACTATGTATAGTGTAGGTTTAATGTCAGGGACTTCCTTAGATGGAGTTGATGCAGTATTAGCTGAAATTACTGGGAATGGTAGAAATACTAAAATTAAGCAAATAGAATTTATAACTTTAGAAATTCCTAAAGATATAAAAGACGAAATAAGAAAGTGCTGTATAGAAGAGGAATCGAGTGTTGATTTAATCTGTAGCTTAAATTTTAAGCTTGGATATTTATTTAGTAAGGCTGTAAAATCAGTATGCCATAAAGCAAATTTTCATATAGAAAATTTGGATTTTATAGCATCTCATGGTCAAACAATCTTCCATATACCAAGAAGTTATAATAATTTCATATCTTCAACACTTCAAATAGGTGAACCAGCAGTTATAGCATATGAAACAAATACAAAGGTAATATCTAATTTTAGAGTAATGGATATGGCAGCAGGTGGAGAAGGTGCTCCATTAGTCCCATATAGTGAATTTTTATTATATAGTGATAACAATAAAAATGTAGCACTTCAAAACATTGGTGGGATAGGAAATATTACTATAATACCTAAATCATGTAACATAGATGATGTATTTGCATTTGATACAGGTCCAGGAAATATGATAATAGATGGAGTATGTCAAAGATTATTTAATAAAAAGTATGATAAAAATGGATACTTTGCATCAGAAGGTAAAATTAATGAAGAAATGTTGAAAGATTTGATGAGTCACAAATATTTTAGTCAAGCACCACCCAAAAGTACTGGAAGAGAGGTATTTGGACAAGTCTATTTGGATAATATGTTTAGCAAATATAAACATATAGATAGGTATGATTTGATAGCAACAGTAACTATGTTTACAGCAAAAACTATATACTATAATTATAAAAACTTCATACTTCCAAAGGTTAATATAGATACTTTATTAATTGGAGGTGGAGGAGCTCATAATATAACTTTAATAAGATATATAAAAGAGCTATTATTAGGGGTTGAAGTATTAACTCAGGATGAATATGGGTATTCTTCTGATGCAAAAGAGGCTTTGGCATTTGTAATTTTGGGGAATGAAACATTAAATAATTCTTTTTCTAATGTAATATCTGCAACAGGGGCTAAAAATAAAGTTATCTTAGGTAATATAACACCTAAACCTTTTGGAGGTAAATAGCATGTCTACTAATAAAAAAAATAAAAGAAAGAAAAATAATAATTATAAAGATTCCAAAAGTATAAAAAGTAATAAAAATACTAAAAGACAAATGGAGAAAGAACAAAAAACGGATTATAATATTCCGACTATAAGTTTTAAAAGTGGGCTAATATTAATAGTTTCATCTCTAGTAAGTACTGTAGTTTTTCCTTTTTTATTATCTATATTTGGAATAGATAATAGATTGGGAGTTGTTGTAGGAAATTCATTAATTACATCTTTTGCAGTTGCATATACAAGATACTTTGTTGAAACTAAGAGAGGTTTTTCTTTAGGATTTTTTAGGCTGTATATTTTATTTGCCTTATCATTTGCAATAATAGGTTACTTCTGGATATATAAAGGAATACATATTTAAAAAAGTATGGAGACTATTTTATGTTAATAATGAGATAGTCTTTTTTATTTTTGTAAGAAAAGATATAAGTATTTGAAGTCGTGTGTAATTTTGGTAAAAAGAATAATTAGGTATATAAATCAATTAAAATAAGATACAAATACATGAAATAAAATTACAATAAATTTTGTAAATTATGAAAAAGTATATGGAAATGTATTCCTGTAATCAAAAATACATGCTATAATGATTGGAAAGAAATAAAAAAACAAGGAGGAATAAATATGAGAGTATTATTTGTTTGTTCATCAGGGATGTCAAGTGCTATAGCAGTTAATGCATTACAAAAAGAAGGAGCAAAAAATGGAATAGATATAGATGTTTTAGCTGTTGGGACTCAAGAGTTTGAGGATGAAGTTAAAAATGGATGGGATATTGCTATGGTAGCTCCACAAGTCAGACATAGATTTGACTATTTAAAAGGTTTTGCTGATGAAGTTGGTGTACCATGTGCATTAATACAAGCACAAGCTTATAGTCCATTAGGAGGACCAAAGTTACTAAAACAAGTTCAAGAGCTGTTGAGTGAATAGCAGTTGGTATAGTAGAAGAAAGTTAATTTTACAAAAATTTTAATGATAATAAAAATAAATATTAATTAAGGAGAGAAAAGATGCTAGATAAATTTACAGAATTTTTAGACACTAAATTATCAACATCTATGGCCAGACTAGCAGAACAACGTCACTTAAGGGCTGTAAGAGATGGAATCGTAGCTTCATTACCACTTATAATAGTTGGGTCATTTTTCTTAATATTAGCATTTCCTCCACTACCAGATTCATGGGGAGTGACTCAGTATCTAAAGGCAAATGCAGTTACAATATTACTACCATATAGAATGACCTTTTTTATTATATCAGTATATTCTACATTTGGTATAGGTTATAGTTTGGCAAAGTCATATAAGTTAGATGGATTGACAGGAGGTTTATTAGCTACAGCTACATTCCTTTTGACAATAGTTCCTACTGCAATAGAGGGTCTCACACCTGATTTATTAAAGATAGTTGAAAAGAGTCCAGAACTTTTAGCTTGGTATAATTCAATTCCTCAAGGATGGCAAATGCCAATGGCTAATCTTGGTGGAGGTTCAATGTTTGTTGCTATTATAACGTCTATAATAGGTGTTGAGATTTATAGATTTACTGACAAATCTAAGTTCAAGATAACCATGCCAGAAGCAGTTCCAGCATCAGTCACAAGGTCTTTTGAAGCTCTGACACCAGCAGGATTAATAATATTATTAATGGCTATTGTTACTTATTTCTTAGGATTTGATTGGCATGGATTCATAGCTAAATTAATAACTCCACTAGTTTCAGCTACTGACACATTACCATCAGTAATTATATTAATATTTTTAATAACATTTTTTTGGTCATTTGGAATACATGGTGTATCAATAATAGGTTCATTAGCAAGACCTTTATGGATACAATTATTAGATGCTAATACAGCTTCATATGCTGCAGGTCAAGCAGTTCCAGGTATTGCTGCTGAGCCATTCTTTCAATGGTTTATATGGATTGGAGGTTCTGGAGCTACAATAGGCTTAGCTCTACTTCTTGCATTTAGAGCAAAATCAGCTTATGGAAAATCTTTAGGAAAAGCAACTGTAATACCAGCAATATTCAATATAAATGAACCAATAATATTCGGAGCTCCAATAGTATTAAATCCAATATTAATAATACCATTTGTTGTAGCACCAATAGTAATGGGTACAATTTCATGGTTTGCGATGAGTGCTAATTTAGTGTCTAGAGTAGTAGTTACTGCCCCTTGGACATTACCAGGTCCAGTAGGGGCATACTTAGCCACTGGTGGGGATTGGAGAGCTTCAGTTCTTAATTTATTGTGTATAGCTATATCAATAATAATATACTATCCATTTGTTAAGATGTACGATAAGAGGTTACTTCAGGAAGAAAAAGTTGGAGAGCAAGAAGCTTATTAATTAGAAACTATATTAAGAATTAGAAACTTTATTAAATTAGTATAAATTTTAAAGTATAACAATTTTGAAATAAGTAACAAGGATATTTTGGTGATTATTTATGAAAAAAGAAAAGGTAAACTTTTCTTTTTTTGTAAATATATATGAAACTTTTTTTCGCTGAATTTTAAAAAAAGTTTCGTGTATTTCGAAATAAATTTAAACACATATAGGATATAAGGAGATGACACAGATGGGAAGATTAGAAATATCAATTTATCCAGAAAAGACAACCTCTAAGGAAATATATGATTATATATATAAAGCTGCTGAAAGTGGATTTACACGCATGTTTTCATGTTTACTATCAGTTAAAGATACTAAAGAAAATATAATTAAAAAATTTAAGAGTATAAATGAATAGCTAAGTTTAAAGGTTTTGAAGTAATACTTGATGTAAATCCTAGGGTATTTGAGGAATTAGAAATAAGTTATAAAGATTTAACTTTTTTTAAAAAGACGAAGGCAGATGGATTAAGAACAGCAGTTTTTGTAACAAGTCAAAATGAAAATACATTTGGACCATGGCCTGTAACTGATGGACTTCCAACAATTGAGATGCACAGAAGTTTACCTATAGATGTTCAAGTAAAGCATATAATAGCTATGATTAATATAAACGATATAATAATATCAAATTGTTATCCAACATATGAGGAGCTTAATGTATTAGGTTCTATGAGAAAAGATATGGTTACATTTGATGTAATAATGGAAGAAAATATACAAGAAGTTGAGAAAAAGATACTCTTTGAAGAAATACATTTTAATAGAGGGGACATATCTGACAATATGATAAGGTCTACTCAATCTCGAGTTAAATATAAAGGATACAAATTTGAATTATTCAATGCTCCTAAAATGATAAAAAGAGGAGATATAGTAATTGAAAGTAGTGAATATGGACACTATGCAGGGGAGTTACAAATAGCTTTGACTGATATGAAAAACAGTGGTAAATCGAATGTAGTAGGATGTATAAGAAAAGAAGAATTATTTATATTGGATTATATTAAACCATGGCAAAAGTTTAGTTTTAAGCCTTCAACAAAATAATTTATTATTGAGATATAATTATGAAGACTAAAATTAAAATGTGTTTAAAAATTTAATATTAAGAAAATGAGGAAATGATATGTTAATAAAAACTTTGGAAAACCTAGTTACAGAAGGTAGAAATAAGAATACATTACAAATAGATAAAGAAGATACATTAGGCATAATAGAATTAATAAATAACGAAGATAAAACTGTAGCTTATGCTGTTGAAGAACAAAAAGAAAGTATAGCAAAAGCTGTTAATATAATAGTAGATAGAATGAAACAAGGAGGTAGATTATTCTATATAGGAGCAGGTACTAGTGGGAGAATAGGAATACTAGATGCCACAGAATGTCCTCCAACTTACGGAGTTGATTTTGAGCTTGTCCAAGCTATAATAGCTGGTGGAAATCAAGCAATATTCAAAGCAGTAGAAGGTGCTGAAGATGATAAAAAACTTGGAAAGCAAGATATAATAGATAGAGGAGTTACCTCTAAGGATGTTATATGTGGTATAGCTGCATCAGGAAGAACTCCTTATGTGATAGGAGCTATGGAATATGCTAAGGAATTGGGATGTGCAGTATTATCCATAACTATGAATCCAAATAGTGAAATGAGTAAAAAAGCGGATTTACCAATAAGCATTATAGTAGGAGCAGAAGTAATAATGGGTTCAACTAGAATGAAAAGTGGTACAGCTCAAAAAATGGTATGTAATATGTTGACAACAGCTTCTATGGTTAAGATGGGGAAAGTATACTCAAATTTAATGGTAGATGTTAAGACATCAAATGAAAAGTTGGTTGAAAGAGCAAAAAGAATAATAATGATAGCTACAAGTGTAGAATATGATGTTGCAGAAAAGTTCTTAGAAGAAGCAGATAATAGTGTCAAATTAGCTATATTTATGATAAAAAGTGGTATAGATAAGGATAGTGCAAAAAATATACTTGATAGACAAGAAGGTTATATAAGTGAAGCTTTAAAATCAATAGAAATATTGTAAAATAAATAATAATGCTGATAACCTTTCAATATTAAAAGTATGGTATTGGGAGGTTATTTTTAAGTATTAAATATTGAAAGATTTATTAAAAATATTGTAGGGGGATAGTATGTATTTTTTAGGTGTAGATGGTGGAGGAACTAAAACAACATTTACATTAGTAGATGAAGAATTAAATACAGTGGGAAACATAACCAAAGGAACTTGTCATTATAATCAAATAGGATTTGATAATCTAACAAAATTATTAATAACTGGGTTGGAAGAAGTTTGTAAAGATGCTAAGATAAATGTAGAAGAAATAACGTATGCATTTGTTGGACTTGCTGGATATGGAAAAATAAAAGAAGTATTATACGCATTAGAAGTAGCAACAAAAAATGCATATAGTCATATAAATTATACTTTAGGCAATGATGTAGAAATAGCATTAGCAGGTTCTTTAAATGGAGAAAAAGGTATAAATATAATTGCAGGTACTGGTTCAATAGCACAGGCTTTAGATAAAGATGGGAATCTTCACAGATGTGGAGGATGGGGCTATGTATTAGGAGATGAAGGGTCAGCGTATTATATAGGAATGGCTACTCTAAAAATGTTCACAATGCAGTCTGATGGAAGGTGTTCAAAAACAAAATTATACGATTTAATAAAAAGACATCTTGATATAGGGAATGATTATGACATAATAAAATATGTAAATGATGAAATAAAAGGAGATAGAATAGAAATAGCAAAGTTTGCTACTATATGTTTAAAAGCGGTTATTGAAGGTGATAATACTGCTAGTAAAATATTTGATGATGCAGCTTATGAACTAAGTAGGCTTATAATAGGATTAGAGCATCATTTTGAACAAGGTACAAAGATAAAGGTATCTTATTCAGGTGGAGTATTTAAGTCAGGAGATTTGATATTAGAACCACTTAAAAAATATTTGAATAAGGCGAGATTTGATATAGTGAGGCCAGTGTTGACTCCAGATTTAGGAGCATGTTTACTTGCTAAGAAGAAATATTATAGTAAATAGGTAGAGGCGGTGGAGTATGAGTTGTATTTTAAAGTTAAAACAAATATATGAAGATTTAACAGAAGTAGATAAAAAAATAGCTGATTATATATTGAATAATACAGAAACTATTAGTAAGCTTTCTGTATCAGAATTGGCATCAAACTCAAAAACGAGTACAGCAAGTATAGTGAGATTTTCTAGAAAAATGGGCTATTCGGGTTTTGGGGATTTAAAAATTGAGATAGCTAAAGATTTGATGGGGAAAGAGAATGAATACACATATGTAGATGAAAACTATGATTGCAATATAGATAGTGTTATAAATAAAATTACAAACAAAAACATAGAGACTATCAACCAAACAAGATTGTTGAATGAAAAAGATGTAATAAGAGAAGCTGTTGAACAGATAATAAAGGCTAAAAAAATATATATTTTTGGAGTAGGAGGTTCGGCTTTAGTTGCATTAGATTTACAGATGAAACTTTTAAGGATAAATAAACAAGCATTTACCTCTTTAGATAGTCATACACAACTTATGGTATCTTCAAATGTAGATAAAGAAGATATAGCTATAGCAATATCTTATTCTGGAGAATCAAAAGAAGTAATAAAGTCTATAGAAAATGCAAAATTAAAAGGATGTAAGATTGTTTGTATAACTAAATATAGTGATAATCATCTTAGTAAGATTAGTGACTTAAAACTAGTAGTGCCAAATATAGAAAAAAGGCTCAGAGAAGGTGCTATTTCTTCAAGAATAGCAATGCTTACATTGATAGACATAATCTATATTTCTATAATTCAAGAAAATTTAAATGAGGCAGAACAGAAATTACAAGAAACAAAAAGGATACTTGATTATTTAAATATTGATAATGCTTAAAATTAGGTTATATATCAACTAAACAGTGAAATTAGATAAGTATAAGTCGATAAGAACCGTTCTGGGGCAGAATTAGCAAAGTATTGTAAAAAAATGATGTGACTATTAAAATAGAAATCATTGATGAAAAAGCTAATACTGGAATTGGCCAAGTAATGTATATTCGATATGAATAATGATTTAATTATGACAGTAGAAGAAATTATAAACATTGCGCCCTCTTGTTGGGGCGCATTTAACATTATATCTGGTATTTCGTAGTTGGGTCAACTACTGGATTTCTATCATTTTTATTTAAAAAAATTATTATCTCTAAGAACTTGGGCACGTTTACGGTTAATTAGAAACTGTTTTAATTCAGTTAAGCAAAAAAATAAAATAGCCCTATTTTCAAATTCTGTTCTGTCAACAGGTAGAGGTTGGTTTTGCATACTAAGCATTAATCTCTTCAATTCTTCAAGAAGAAGATTTCCTGTTTCAGCTTCAAATTCAGTATAACCTATCTTATGTATGAAAGCAGATAGAATATGAGCTTGTGGTGGTGTAGAATTTAGTTGAGATACATAACTATACAAATTTTCTAAGATATCACGTTGACTTTTTATGATATTCATATGTTCTAAGAAGAATCTGGTATCACTTAATAAAGTATTATTAATATTATCGTAAGTTTCAGAAATACTGTTGTCAATAAGTGAATTTAATGTATATAAATCTCTACTATATCCATTTTCTTTTTTTGGATTTACAATAATATCTGCAATGTCTATAAGTACAATGCTCACTTCTTTCTGTAACTTTTTTTGAACCTCATAGATTTTATGTATATTTGTTGGAATATACATGTTTATTACGACACCTATTCCAGTCCCTACTGCAAATATTCCAGCTTCGTTTAAAATCCACTTAATAGATGTTTCTCCTTGAAGAAAGTAATGGGATGCTATGACTACACACATAGCAATAACATCTTGAATATTTAATAAAAAACAAAGTGGTATAATTATAAATATAAATATTGAAAATGAAGTCAAATTATATCCTAAAATATTAAAACATAAATATGAAAAAATAGTACATAAAAGAAAACCATAAATCTTTCCAATGGAGCCTTTAAGAGTTTCTCTTTTAGTGTCTTTTACTGTAAGTAGTACTATAACTCCAGCAACCATTGAGTATTCTAATTTTAATAGCCAAGCAATAAATATAGCAAGAGAACATCCAAGAGATAATTTTATTACTTTAAGTGAATTAATATTATTCAAATACAAACCTCCTGTAAATCAATATAATAAAGATAATTTTAACATAAAACTAATATTGCTTAAAAGACAATTAACTATACTTAATTATTTTATTGCCCTATTTATTTGAATACAATCAATATATTTTTATTTTATGAAAATTTTTTTAAAAATTTTAAATTTAGAAACTGACATGAGCCTATAAAATAGAAGTAGTTTATTATAGAAAGAAAATTTAAGATTACTATTAAAGTATCAAATAAAAATAATCAAAGATGTATATACTATTATTAAAAAAATAAAATTATATAGTTAATATGATTTTATAATTGGTTTAGTATAGAGATTTTTAACTTTTATGTTATACTATTTATAAAAGTAGGCATAAAGATTAAAATACATAATTAAATATGTATAAGAAGTTTTAAATAGTTTTATTAATGAACTTAATTACTGTTCACAATAGAAAATTGGAGGAGATAAACATGAAAATTACTGAAGGATATATGCCTTTTAAAGGTTTTAAAACCTATTACCGTATAGTAGGAGAAAATACAGAAGGGAAGAAACCATTGGTATTACTTCACGGAGGTCCAGGTTCTACACACAACTATTTTGAAGTATTGGACAAGGTAGCCGAAAGTGGTAGACAAGTAATAATGTATGACCAAATTGGTTGTGGAAATTCATTTGTAGAAGGGCATCCTGAGCTATTTAATGCTGACACTTGGATAGAGGAGCTTATTGAACTGAGAAAGCATCTAGGACTTGAAGAAATTCATCTATTAGGTCAATCTTGGGGAGGCATGCAGGCTATTTGGTATGCTATTGAATATAAGCCAAAAGGTATTAAGTCTTACATCCTTTCATCTACTCTTTCTTCTGCAAAGCTTTGGGAGAAAGAACAAAAAAGAAGAATATCATATATGAGTGAAGCTGACCAAAAAGCATTGCTTGATGCAGTAAATACTGGAGACTACTCTAGTAAAGAATATAATGAGGCATTAGAAAGATTTATGGAAATGTATTGTGTAGGTGAAGTAACAGAAGATTCTCCAGAGTGCCTAAGAAGACCTAAAAAATCAGGTTCTGAAGCATATATTGTAGGATGGGGACAAAATGAATTTTCTCCTACAGGAACTCTTTCTGGATATGAATTTACAGATAGATTACATGAAATAAAAGAGCCTTGTCTAGTAACTAGTGGAGCAATAGATTTATGTTCACCATATATTGCAAAAACTATGTACGATAGAATTCCTAATAGTAAGTGGGAGTTATTTGAGTATTCAAGACATATGCCATTCGTTGAAGAAAATGATAAATATATAAAAGTCCTAACTGAGTGGTTAGATGCGAACGATTAAAAATTATATAAATTTATATAAAAAAATGAGTGTCTCAAAATGAACTTTTTAGTTCATGAG
>NZ_JAGWCX010000022.1:0-56312 GCF_020657775.1 Clostridioides sp. ZZV14-6345
TTCTTTTCAAAATTATCCATTTTACAAGAAATGACTACTTTTTAGCAAAACGCAGTATTTGCAACATATTCATACTTTATTTTTTCATTTTTTCTTATTACAATTATTTCGACAAATTAGTTATTAATTTTTATAAATAAATAACTCAAATAGTGTCCAAGTTAAATTTCTAAAACAAAAACCATTTATTATTTCACATAAATAAAATATATAAAATAGCACTAAAGTATTTTATATATAAGATATATTTATATACTTTAGTGCTTATCAATTTTAATATATAGTAAATCTATATTTAATTTCTTAAATACTTTCTATATAGAACTCTTACCCCTAACAGAACTAATATAAAACTTACTAAGAGAATTAAAACAAATTTAAGTACATTTAAGTTCGAAAAATCAACTTCAATAAACTTATACAAATTGGCTATATTTCCACTTGTATAATGATTTACTATAACTGCTACGCTGTTGTTCAAAAAATGCAATAACATTGATACAAATATTGAACCAGATTTATATACACTGTATGCAAATATAATACCCAGTATTGATGTTGGAATTATTCTAATAAAATCCATATGCATGATACCAAATAATATCCCACTACATATTATAGCCAGCTTAACAGACTTATTTTTATCCTTTGATTTACTAAATGAAAAAAATATAAATCCCCTAAAGAACATTTCTTCACATATAGCTGGTAATAAAGCTATTGCGAGTAAATTCAATAAAAAACTATTTTTCATAAAAAGAGCCTTATTTAAACTTTCAGCGACCTCCATACTTTGAGGGAATAAAAATAAAATTAGCTGTGTTATAATCATAATAAGTATATATCCACCAATCCAAAGAACAATGCTCCCAAATATGTGCTTCAATTTAGGAACTTTCAAGCTAAATACTTCTTTAAAATCAGCTTTTATATAGTATGCAAATACTAATGGCAAAGAAATTATCATAAATTGTGTCATTATAATACCTGCCATACCAAATTTAATTTGCACTAGAGAACCAACATAAATCAATAGAACTAATCCTACTGCATATAAAATAACACCATCACTCACAGTTGGTATAGACCCTTTTTTTATGTTACTTCTTTTCTCTAAGAAAGAAAAACTCTTACTATTACCAAAAAGTATTTCCTCAGAATTGAACATCTTAGATAGTAATATGATTGCCAATATGACAAAAGCTACATTTGACGCTAAAACTAAAGCTATTAAATTTAAATCACTTTTAAAAGATAATACACTTTTTATAAGTAGAGATATATTTACCACAGGTATTACAGCTGTTACCCTATCTAATACTATATTTGGTATCATAGAAACATATGATGGTATCATAATAATTAACATAAGAGGTGTTATGTAGTTTTGAGCATCTTTAAAACTTTTTGCTAGTGAACATACACACATACTTATTGCTGAAACTACCATCGAAAATAGACATATGCAAATTAAAGTAGTTATAATTGGCAAGACTAAATCTCCATAATTAAAATTTCCAAAACCAAACTGACTGCTAAGACCTCCACTAACTAAAATAAACGCCATAGTCAGTCCCATAGATAAAATGTTTAAAATTGCTGTTACTATTGCGCTAAGAGAAACTGCCATGTATTTTCCCATAACTAGTTCTAAATTTGATATTGGAAGTGTAAATAAAGTTTCTAGTGTGCCTCTTTCCTTTTCTCCAGCCATAACATCTATTGCTGGATATATTGAACCAAGTAAAACTCCTATTATTAATATGAATGGCAATATCTGACCTAAAAAGTATCCTGCCACTTCTTCCGTCTTTGCAACATCTACAGTGCTATATGTTATTGGTTCTAAAGTAGCTTGTACATCTAATCCTTTTTCAGATAAAGTTTTCTCTATAGTAAATCTTTTGTATTTATCTAAAACAGTTTCAATTCTTTTTACTGCATTAGAAGAATTTTCTTGAGAAGAATTCATATATATTTGATAACTTGTAGATGATTTTTTTTCTTCTATTTTTATATAAGCATCAATTTTATTTTCTTCTAATGACTTTTTATAGTTATCCACATCTAACACTCTTATTTTACCTTTATCATTTGAAGTATTTTTGTCTTTAGTATCTTTTTCTAAATTATCGTCTTCAATCATAGATACTAATACCTTATTGGGTTTATTATTAAAAGCTATATTAATGTCCTTGCTATTCATACTATTTGCAGACATGTTCATTACCTGAATCATTAATAACATAAGCAAAGGATATAAAAGAAGTGGTACAACAATCATCATAAACAACGTCTTTTTATCTCTTAATATGTCTAACATTTCCTTTTTAAATATGTATTTTACAATCTTACTTCTCATTTAAATCTCCTCCCTTCTAGCAAGTTTTATGAATACATCTCTTAAATTATTTACTCCTGATTCCTCTTTTAAACTCTGTGGTGTACCTGATGCAATTATCTTCCCATTGTGAATCATAAAAATCTTATCACATAAAGTTTCTGCTTCTTCCATATAATGAGTTGAATAAAGAACAGTTTTACCCCTTAATTTTTCATTCTTCATAAAATCTATTATGGATGCACTACTTAAAACATCCAGCCCTAACGTCGGCTCATCAAAAATGTATACTTTAGGAGAATGTATTAAGCAACGAGCTATAGATGTTCTTTGAGTCTGACCAGTTGATAAATTGTCAATTCTATTGTCTATAAATTCACTCATATCCATTATTTTTACAACATTTTCAATTGATTCTTCTATCTCTTCTTTTGACATTTCATATAGGTTTGCAAAAGTTGTTAGAAGTTCTCTAGGAGAAAGCCTTCCATATAGCTTTGTATTTCCAGATAGATACCCTATTTCTTTTTTTGCTGAATTTCTATCTATTGAATAATCATATCCAGAAATATTTATACTTCCTGATGTTGGTGTCAATATACCACCTAACATTCTAAGTAATGTTGTCTTTCCTGCACCATTTGGACCTAATATTCCAACAATTTCACCTTCTACAACTTTAAATGAAACATTATTTACAGCAAAAAATTCTTCTTTTCTAGTTTTTATTTTCTTTAACTTTCTTATTGAATTTTTATCCTTATCATCTTTCACAACTCTTGTAAAAGACTTGCACAATTTATCTACCTCAATCATTTATCGAATTACTCCTTTCTCTTTTACAAATATATTTATATAAATATAACATATAAACCTTTTTTATACACAGTTTTTTATTTTAAAATAGATTATTCATAAGAGTTTATAACCTCATCTGACAAATTATTATTTTTTATTATTTTATAATACCTTTTGTAACATTTTTTTACATAATAAATATAATATTACTATATAGATAAACTCAATTATCTATACATTTAAATCAAAATATAAAAGGAGTGTATTTAATGGAAAATAATAAATGTAGAGAGGACTTTAGATTTACTCAGGAATACGAAGAAGATTATCCAAATACAAATGAAAGATACTATGAAAATTATCAAGTAGCTGATAGATACTATAATTACCCAAATAAATATAAAGAACCCAAAATGAAACAATGTTGTTGTAAAAAAAGCATGAGAGAGGCATTAGAACTTCTAAGATATGATGCTCTAAGACCTTTTGTAAATTTCAATCAATTTGCTTTTATTTCAGATTTCTTTATCGTTGGTGCTTATTTAGTAGGTATAGATTATTCAATACCTCCAAAAGATAATTTATCTGGACTTAATGGTACTTTTGAAAGATTTTCAGCTTGTAACTGTGATTTAATAGATATATCTGGTCAATTGTATTATCCTAAGCCTGTTCCTTTGACACTTGGAGGATTAGTTACTTCAATTGGTACTATTCCAGGAGTATCTGAACTAGTTACTCTTATAGAGGCAGCAGTTCCTGCTACTATAGACCTTGGAGCTATATTAAATTCAATACTTGATGATATAATTGATTATATAATTTCTACAGTTAACCCACTAACAAATGTAGATTTAGCATCATTATGTAATCTTAAAGCTGTTGCCTTTAATGTTACACCTGCAGATTACGAAGATTTCGTAGCATCTTTAGGTTACTATCTTGACAAAAAACATTACAAAGAATGCAATTGTAACTGTGATTGTGACGATTGTTGTTGTAATAAAGGTATCCTTGATAATCTTTATATGTCCAATATAAATAATCAAGTTACTGTAGTAGCTGGTAGTTTAGTTCTAACTGGTGTTGAAGTTATAGGAAAGAAAAATGATGTTCTAGTACTTGGAAACTCTAATGACTCAAGAATATACTTTGTATGTGTAGATTCTATAGATTATATTGCATAGAATAATTTTAAAGAACTATATCTAAATATAGAATAACATCCATTTTATAAAGTATAAAAAATTTAATTATTACTAATAAAAAAGAGTGTCTATAATTATTTAAAAATCCCTTTAGACACTCTTTTTTTCATATTACTTATCTAATTTTTTATTTATCTAACTTTTTTACCAAGTTTAAATACTGCTAATACATCTGCAAGTACATCTATATCTTCTATTGGATTTCCATTTACAACTATAACATCTGCTTTCTTTCCTTTTTCTAAAGTTCCATAATTTTTATCAACTCTTAAAAGTTCAGATGCTGTTTTTGTAGCCGCAACTATTACGTCCATATTATCCATACCATAATCTGACATTAGTTTCATTTCATAGTATGTCTTCCCATGCTCATTATAAGAAGTTCCTGCATCAGAACCAACTGCAATTTTAATGCCTTTTTTGTATGCTTTTAGGAATGACTCCTTGTGTGGAATGGCAACAATCTCACACTTTCTAAGAGTAGCCTCAGTTATTCCACTTTCTTTTCCTGCATTTAGAATAAAATACGGTGCAGCCACGGTTGGAACTAAGTAAGTTCCTCTTTCAAGCATCAAATCAATTATTTCATCATCTAAATAAACACCATGTTCTATAGAGGTAATTCCTGCAAGCACTGCATTTTTTATACCAGTTCTTCCTTGTGCATGCGTGGCAGTTATTTTACCCGCTTTTACAGCTTCATCTACAGCAGCCTTCATTTCTTCCAAAGTTAATTGTGGTGAACCTGGCTCAACTCCATCAGTTGTTACACCTCCAGTTGCCATTATCTTTACACAATCTACTCCATTTTTTAAAACTGTTCTGGCTGATTTTCTACATTCATCTACTCCATCACTTTCAATACCAAAATAATATCCATGTCCTCCTGTCATACATATAACTGGACCTGAAGCAACTATACCAGGACCATCTATAGACCCTTTGTCTACAAGATTTTTAAGTTGTACATCTACATATTTGGGACAACCTAGACTTCTAATATATGTCACTCCTGAATCTAAATATGCATCAAGTTGTTTTATTGTATTTACTACAAGCTCTACATCTGATACATTGTCATAATATACTTTTGGATTTCCAACTGGCTCCATTGTCAAGTGAACATGACAATTCATAATACCTGGCATAACAGTTTTATCTAAGTAATCATACACATCATATCCATTTAAATCTTCTCTTATATCTTCAATTTCAACTATAATATCTCCATCAATAATTATACCCTTGTTTTTCATAATACTATTTCCTGTTCCATCAATCAAAATCCCTGCTTTAATATATTTTTTGCTCAACTTAAATTTCTCCCCCTTTTAAGTATAATGTATTATTTATTTATTATTTCTAATATTCCAATAATTAATTTTACCACTATACTCATTCTATTTCAAATTTAAGTGTACTAATATAAATTAAATTACGATATATAACACAAAAATATTAAAAAATATTTTTCTATTAAAATTAAAAATAAGGGGCTGTCTCAAAATAGAGATAAGCCTTTTTTCATTGTTGAAATAATGAAAATATATTTGATTTCATGCAAAAAGAGTGCCTCATGTACTAAAAAGTTCATTTTGAGACACCCCCTTATTTATATTTTCATATAATAAACACATATAAACGCTCAAAGTGATAAAATTAGTTCTATCACTTAATTTGCAACAAAATATAACTTCTCTTGTAAACTTATATCTCCATTTATTAGCTCAGCTTCATAAACATTCTTTTTAAGTTTCATATCAAATACTTGAAATTTTACTGGCTTAGTTCCGACTATGTCAACAACTCCTTTAAACCCTTTTAATTCTCCTGATATATTGTCCTTTATACATGAAATAGAATATATCTTATCATCCAGTAACTTAACTTTCCTAACTCCAGATAATGCTTCATTATAATCTACTTTTAAATCAAGTGTCTCATAATCTTCTAGTTTAATCTCATTAGAATTAATATCATAAACAAGATTAGTTATGGAATTACTCATATCCGTAACTATAAGATTCAATTTATTATTTTTTACCATATAATCTAGCTTAGTTTTACTTAATAAGCCAATCTCCTTTGGATTTGCATTCTTTTCTTTATTTAGATTATCCATAAATTTATTGCTTATATTAAAAGTGTTCTCTTCTATATCATATATAATAAAGTTAGAGTAATTATCATGTCCTTCAACATCTCCATTTGTACTTTTATTATTTACCATTTCTAAATACAATTTGCTTCCAATAGAAAATTTAATTTCATTGATATTTTGTTGATATCCATTCTGTAAGACTAAATTAAATCTATTTAATAATTTATAAGACTTATTTTTTATATCTATTTTTAATATACAAATATTATTGACTTTAGAACCTGAAATATTAGTTTCACTAATTACCATATATAAATTGCCTTTATAGATTTTATTAAATAAAGTTTTCCAACTATTTTCTTTAAAATCAGACTTATTCAAATTAATATCAAAATTTTCTTCTACCCCACTTTTTAAATTTTTATTTGAAACCTTTATGCAATCATTTAAAGCATTCATTCCTTGTACTAAATCAGACTTAGTAGAAGTATATGCTTCTCCTATATTCAAATCATCTTTATATATAAGTACATCTCCTTTATCATTAACAAAATCACTGTATTTTTTGTCAATATTTAAATAATCATTTCTAATTATTGATTTAGGGTTTGTATCATTTCTTACTCCATTTTTACTTATAATTACCTCCTCATAAGAAAATTTGCTTATATTAGGTGTATATACTACACTTACTCTCCCTATATCTTTTACATTACCTTTTAAAGTTTTTACAGATAGTTTATC
The DNA here is from genome assembly GCF_020657775.1 of Clostridioides sp. ZZV14-6345. Lineage (NCBI taxonomy): Bacteria > Bacillati > Bacillota > Clostridia > Peptostreptococcales > Peptostreptococcaceae > Clostridioides > Clostridioides sp. ZZV14-6345. The sequence continues at coordinate 7,193 of NZ_JAGWCX010000022.1, forward strand.
CTTATTAAAATAACTCAATATTAAGGTCATAGTAATCATTAAAAAACATACTATTATAAAACATATTGTATATTTTCCTATATTTTTTGCTTTCATAATATCCCTCCTAAAAGTCAATCTTTTGCTTCAAAAGTTTATTAGATATAAGACTACATACAAATATGTTTATACTTGAATATAAAACAGTAAATACATTGCTGTATTCATAAGGTATAATAAATTCTACAGAAATTATAAATACTAAAATTTCCAAAACTAAAAACAGGAAACTTACTAAAGTACTTAGTTTATAAATAGATTTATTTATAAGAATTGATGTAAATACTACAGATACAAATCCTATCAATAAAAATATATACTCTACAAATAGTATTTCAAAGCTATATGGAAGTAACATTTTTAACTTATATATTGTTTCTTGTACAAAACCATAGTTTACAACATTACCAAGCATATACCTAGGCAACACCTTACTTGTAATAAATAAAGTTATTGTAAATACTACTGTGTAGCTATACACTAGAAATAATATATTTAATAATTTAGATATATAAACATTGATTCTATTTTTAGGTAACATTATGAGTGTATATATAGATTTACTCCTCCCCTCAAAGTCTCTATACCAAATAAAAAAAGCATAGCAAATACATGCAATTATACCAAATATAAACCATGATTCTGTAGAACTCATTATATTTCTAAAACTTGAGAAACCTGTGACATTTACCATTTCTATTGTATTTCCTATTTTTGTTAACTGTTCACTTTTAGATGCATTTTCTATTATGTAATTATAGTCATTTAAATTTTTTACTATATTTAAAATTACAAAAGAACAGCAACAAATTATTATAAATATATAATTTTTTATATTTCTTTTTAATTCAAATTCGAATAATCTTATTAAATCTTTCATCAAATCACCTACTTTATTTCAAATTCTAATGTACTATTTGAACTGTTAAATTGTAATTTTCCTTCATATACAATTTCCTTAGAATTTTTATTTATTATATATAACATAAATTTATTATCCCAAGATAATATAGAATTTAGTCTTGATGTATATACAATAATTTTATTTGAATCAATTACAATACTTCTAATGTCTCTTTTTTCTCTATTATCTAAAACATATTTATCTTCATCTAAGCTTTTATCTAATATATTATAGGTAAGTAAATTTAACTCTGTAATTGAACTATTATTATAATCATTTGACATTACCATATATAATTTATTACCTTTTAACTTTACTTCTGCTAAGGCCATTTTACTATCAGTTTTTAATTCAATTATGCTTTCCTTATTTTCTTCAAGATTATATTCAAGTAAATGAAATTTAGAATTGCTATTATCACCTGTATTTGCATTTAATACATTTATTAAAATATACATCTTATCCTCATATTTGCTAGCATAACTTACACCTATAGACTCTATGTTTTGGTATTTTTCAGAAAAATAATTACTTAAATTTATACTTTTTATAGTCTGTATTTTTTTATTTTCTGGATTAATTTTTATTATATCTATAGTACTTAAATATTCTTTGTTATTTTCTGACGAATCACTTGTAGCATAAAGTACAGACACATACAAGTTTTTTTTATATCTTTTTGATGATAGTATCTTTGCATAATAATCATCAATGTTTTTATCTACTTTATATTTTGTCCTTATAAAATTATTCATATCTAGTTTTTCATATTCAAGTTCTTTATCACTTCCTTCTGATGGAAATACACCTTTTTCTAAATCTTCTTTTTTCTCATCTATTACAAAGTTTATATCTTTTGAATCATCATTCATTTCAAATCCAACATGAGCAATTAAATCTGAACCACTAGATACATCAATTAAATTATTTGTGTTCTTACTATCTTTTTGTAGTTTTACTAATTCAGTCTTTTTAGTTTTGTTACTTCCATTTATTGTGTAATATGAATTTATATATCCGTTAAAATCATATCCAAAATTTATGTTTATATAGTCTAATTCATCAGAGTCACCTTTTATAGTTTTTATCTTCAAATTGTCTTCATTGTTTAATAAACCTATACTAAAATATATTACTAAAGTCAAAAATATAATAAGTATAGATATTTTAGATTTTAATTTCATACCATCCCTCCTAAAGAGATACTTTCTTTTTGATTAACAAATAAGATATTCCATTTAGAACAAACATTATAATTAAAAAACTTAATAACCCTGCTACTAAATTATTAAATTGAAATCCTATGACCTCATAATATTTTCTAAATAAAGTGATTATATTTATATATATTGTTGAAAAATATAAGCCTGCCATAATCAGCAAAGTGATTAAAATTACATAAAATTTATTTATATAAGAAAATATAAATAATATACAGCAATTCACAATAGAAATAGCTATAAGTAGTAAAAATACATAAATAGCCATAAAAGAGATAAAATCAATTGGTATACTCTTCAAGTTTAGATAATATAAATCTTGTGCAAAGTTCATATTGATTATTGGCAAATTTCTAAAAATGAAATTAAATATATATTTACATATAAATAATGTTGCTATCTGACTTGTCAAAAAACCATATATCATTGTTATCAAAGCAATTGACTTAGCTATACAAATCTTAAACTTACTCTGAGGTAACATCATCAGTGTGTAAATACTTTGATTTTTTGAAAAGAAATCTCTTTTCCACATAAAAACATAGTATATAAAAAGTCCCAACATCCCAAAGAACAATATATGTTCGATAAATCCAAGATTACTAAGTATCCCTATTCCATAAAATATACCTCCAAAATCTTCTATCGCTAAATTCATAATAAATTTAGAACTTTTAAATTTATTAATTTCTAATAAATTTAAACCAAGTGTAATTAATGAAAAAAAGGATATATAAGCTATATAAAACCTATTGTTTCTTCTCAAATCTACATTTATTAGATATAGAAGTTTATTCATTCTTATATACCTCCCTCATCTTATCTAATATGGATTTACCTTCTCTTTCTCTTAATTCTTCTGCATTAAATGAAGTTATAATCTGCCCTTCATCAAGAATTATAACCTCATCAACTAAACTTTCTATCTCCACTATCTCATGAGTAGTTATAATAATAGCTTGATTTTCCTCCATATATCTTGCTATTACTCCTATAAACTCTTCCCTCTTGAACAAATCAATTCCTGTAAATGGTTCATCAAGCAGTATGTACTCTGGGTCTTGGCAAAATCCAAGTATCAATTTTACTCTTGCAATATTTCCTTTCGACAAGTTATCAATTATTTCATCTTCATCTAATTTAAATATGTTCATCATTTCTTTTGATTTTTCTTTATTCCATTTTGGATAAAAAACTTCCATAAATTCAAATGTTTCTTTTATTGTTGTATTACTAAAGTGAGATTGTACATCTGGAACAAAAGCTAGCTTATTATATATCTTTTCATTTATTTTTTCTCCATCTATACGAATCTCTCCACTATCAATGTTTATAAGTCCTGCTATTGCTTTTAACATAGTTGATTTACCGACACCATTTATCCCAAGTAATGCAGTTATTTTCCCCTTTTCTATATTAAAGCTTACATTCTTTAAAGCCTCTATCTTTCTTATTTTAATCCCTTGCATCCTTTTATATGTTTTACTGACATTCCTTATTTCTATCATATTTACTATCCTCCATATCCAATATGCTTGTACAATAAACTTTCTAAACTAAGTTTTCTATTTGTTAAAATACTAATATTTATCTTCTATTATCTTTAAAACTTCTTCTTTGGTAACATTTATTGCTTTCATATCTTCTATAAAAACAGATAATGATTCATTTATCAGCTCTAATTTTAAGTTTTTTAATATATTTTCATCAACTGTTATACTGCTTTGATAATTTTTAAAAGTATTTATTATATTCATATCACCCATCTCCTTATATGCTCTTTGAACCGTATTTAAATTTACTTTTAGATTAAGTGCCATTTCTCTTCTTGATGGTATTGTCTCCCCTGGTTTCAACTCTCCTGTTACTATTTGTCTTTTTATATACTTTACTATTTGCAAATAAATGGGAGTTGTATTATCTAATTCAAAATTCATGATTCCTCCTATTCTAGTGTATTAATACGATAGTACATTTACTTTAAAAAAATACACTTTTATTTCAGACCTTATTTACTATTAAGTGTATTATACGATTAATACACTTAATTTGTAAATACTTTTTTTATAAATTACTTTATTTTAATTTACTAAAACATCTAAAGTAAAGCTTAAATAATAACTTTACAAAATAGAGCATCAAATGAGAGGATATATATTTTATGTTATGTTAGACTTGAAAACAAGCAAACGAGATAAGGTTATATATTTTCAACTAATTAAAAATCTTATATGTATTAATGCTTAAAAATCTAGTAAGAATATGAACACACATTAGGAGGTAAACAAATGAGTTATAAAATTGAAATCAAAAATATTGAATCAGTCACAGCAGCTACTATGCGTTATAATGGACCTATGACTGAAGCGACAAAGTATTTTCCAAATGTATTTAAATCTATAAAAGGAAAATCCAATGGTGCACCATTCTTTTGCTACTATAACGTTGACCAAAAAACTGGTGTTGGAGAAATGGAATTATGTGTTCCAACTGCTGAGACTCCAAATCGTATGGGTGTAACTATAAAAGAATTTCCTAAAATAAAAGCTTTGTTTTTTACTCACATAGGCTCTTATAGTAATTTACCAAAAACGTATGAAATGATATTTAAGTATATTCATGAAAATAATATAAAAATACAAACGCCTTGGAGAGAAGTATTTATTAAAGGCCCAGGTATGCTGATAAAAGGAAACCCTGATAACTATATTACAGAAATCATATTTCCACTTAAAGAGGAGGAATAATATATGTTAGCTATTGAAATAGACAATTTAGTAAAAAAATATAAAAATGGTGTGAAAGCTTTAAATGGTCTAAGTTTTGATGTAAATGCTGGAGAAATTTTTTCTTTACTTGGTCCTAATGGTGCTGGTAAATCTTCTCTTATCAATATTTTGACTACTTTTTACAAGCCTACATCTGGAAATGTAACAATGTTTGGAAAAGATTTAGTAGATAATCCTTCTTGGATACGTACTCAAATTGCTTGTGTAGCACAACAAATCTCTATTGATGAACATCTATCTCTTATGGAAAATATGGTATTTCAAAGCAAGATGTATAAAGTAGAACCACAGATTGCAAAACAAAGAATAAACTCTTTAATTGATAAATTTGACTTATCTAGTTACTTAAAATACCCCACTTCATCATATTCTGGTGGAGTAAAACGTAGATTGGACATAGCTATGAATATGGTATCATCTCCTAAAATTCTATTTCTAGATGAGCCAACTGTTGGTATGGATGTAGATTCAAGAAAATCTATGTGGGATATGTTATTAAAAATTAGAGATGAGTATGGCACAACTATATTTCTAACTACCCATTATCTTGAAGAAGCTGAACAATTGAGTGATAATATTTGTATTATGAAGAATGGAAAAGATTTAGCACAAGGAACACCAGCCAGTTTACGTAGTTACATTAGACAAAATATACTACGTATAGCTTTTCATAATATTGAAGATATAAAAAAATATAAAGATGCAATTAAAAATACTGGCTTAGTCAAGTTTATGAGCGTACGAGAAAATTCAATTTTTATAACTGTAAATGATAGTAGAGTTGCTTTTACTTTAATAAATAAATGGCTTTTAGAACGCGATATAAAGTTTGATGCAATAGAAATCGTAGAACCAAGTCTCGAAGATGTATTTTTAGCACTTACAAGTTCTAAAAAAGACTTAAAGGAGGAATGGAAATGTTAAATATCTTATGGCGTAGTATGAAATGGCGTTTTAAAAATCCAATCTCATTTATAGTCACTATATTACAACCTTTTCTTTGGCTTGTACTTTATAGCTCTATTGCAAACCAAACTATGAATAATATGAATATTGGTAATTATACTGCTTTTATACTACCAGGTATCATTGTACTGGTTGTGTTTTCTTCTTGTAGTAGTGGTGGTATCATCAACTTCATAATGAAGAACAGTGGGAGTTTCTACAGAGTCTTAATTGCACCTATTAGTAGGTATTCAATTGTCCTTGGTCAATTACTAGAAGCTATATTAGTTTCCTTCCTAGAAGTAGCTATTTTGTGTATAGTAAGCATATTCTTTTCAGTAAGAATAGAATCTGGTATTGGCGGAATCATACTTATGATAGTGCTGATATTCATGACAGCCTTTTTTTTATCAAGTCTAGCTTATTCCATAAGTTTATTGTTGCCAAATGAAATAATTTATGAAACAATTATGACTGCAATTGTACTTCCTATTTTCTTTTTAAGTTCAGCTCTTTTCCCTATAGAAAATTTATCTGGAGGATTAAAAATAGCAGTAATGCTCAATCCATTTACACATGTCATTAATGCTTTACGTAGTTTAATATTTGGTGAAACTATTCTTATTGGAGATATACTACCTGTTATCCTATTATTTTTTATATTATGCTGTGCAAGTTTTTCACTTGCTATGTGGAGATTGAAAAAGGAAATGGTAAGCTAAGCTCTAAATCTACAATAATAAAAAGAGTGTGTCTCAAAATAAACTTTTTAGTTCACGAGGCACTCTTTTTTGTATGAAATTAAATATATTGCCATCATTCCAACAATTGGGGTGCAGTACAATCTCTATTTTGAGACAGCCCCTTTTTATTATTTATTTTAATATTTCTAAAACTGAATTTAACACAGCATGACCATTACAAGTACCATAGTTTACCATATCTATTATAGACACTGGAGCTCTATCTCCAACTATAGATTTTACATCATCAAGCATAAATCTAAGTTGTGGTCCAAGAAGTAAAATATCAAAGTTACCAAGTTCTGATTTTATATTCCCTTCTCCAACTGCCCATATTTTACAGTCTATATTTCTTTTTTTTGCATCCTTCTCCATTTTATTTACCAATAGAGTAGAAGACATACCTCCAACACATACTAACAATATCCTAATCATTTATAACTCCTTTTTAATCAAATCTACATATATCTTGATTAAAAAGTATATGTAGAAAAGTTTATCATTTATAACTGCTTAAATTTTACTCTTAGATTATATCAAATTTTCCCATTTTTTTCACTACTAGAGCCAATTTTATATTTTTAATGTCCACTTTTCCACTTCTTTAGAGATATCTTCAGCTTTTAGTATGGCCGATATTATAGCATACCCATCACTATCTAAGCATTTAAGTTTATCTATATTGTCTAACTTTATACCTCCAATTAGTACAAATGGTATATCTACTTTTTCCTTAATTTCTTTAACAGTTTCAAACGAAGCTGATTTTGCATCTAATTTAGTAGATGTTGTGAATATAGACCCTATACCTAAATAGTCTGCGCCATCATTTTTTGCACAAATAGCTTCTTCTAAAGTTCTTGCTGATACTCCTAGAATTTTATTGTTTCCTATAAGCTTTCTAACTTCTCTTGCCCCAATATCACTCTGCCCTACATGTACTCCATCTGCATCACAAATAAGGGCTATATCCACTCTATCATTTATTATAAACTTAACACCATATCTTTTAGTTATTTCTCTAATTTTCATAGCTTTTTTAAAAAATTCTCTTCCAGAAGCATTTTTTTCTCTAAGTTGTACAGTTGTTATTCCAGAAACTATTGCATCTTCAATACATTTATAAAAGTCCCTACCTTCAAGCATTTCAGAATCAGTTACTAGATATAACTTTAAATCTTTTTTTAAGCATTCTTTATCTATCATTTTAAGTCTCCTCTTAACCCTTTATTCATTTAAAAATTCAATATTAGCATTTTTAGTTAAAGTATCTATATCCATTTGATAAATAGCATTCATAAGATTTTCTTTAAATGTACCTATTGGTGGATTATTTAGATTAGCTAATTCCCCACTTAAAGACATTGTAAGAACACCTATTGTAGCTGCTTCTAAAATATTCTCAGTAACAGCCATAAAACTTGCAATCAAACTAGCAGTCATACATCCAGTTCCTGTAATTCCTTTTAATTTATCGGTTCCATTGTTTATTTTATATGTGCTTTTACCATTGGTTATTATATCTATTTTTCCAGTTGCCACAACTACACATTCAAGCTTTTCAGAAACTTTTCTTATTATATCAGTAGAATCTTCTTCTTCATCAAATGAATCTACCCCTTTTCCTCTTACATCAAAGCCACCTATAAACTTTATTTCTGCCATATTACCCTTAACAACATTAAATTTGACTTCATTTAAAAGTTTACTTGTAAGTTCTGCTCTAGCTTTGCTTGCAAATACTCCAACTGGGTCTAAGATAACAGGTTTATTATACTTATTTGCTGCCTTTCCAGCTAATAAGTACAAGTCTAACATATTTGAATTCATAGTTCCTATATTTATTACTACGGAATTTGCTATACTTACCATTTCTTCTACTTCCTCATATGAAAAACTCATAAGAGGGCTTGCTCCTATAGCTAAAGTTACATTAGCACAATCATTTATTGTTACATTATTAGTATAATGGATTACCAATGGATTAGCTTTTTTAACATCTTTAATTAAATTATACATATTGTACCTCCAAAAATTTTTTTACTATTCAAATTTATAAAAATGATGCACTGGTCCTACTCCATGACCTATGTCAAAACTTCTTTTTATTGCTTCTGTTATATAAATTTTACTTAAATTTACTGCTTCTGTTATTTCATAATCTAATGCTAAATAAGATGTTATTGCAGAAGATAATGTACACCCTGTTCCATGTGTATTTTTTTTATCAATTCTTTCGCTTTTATAAACTTTAAATATATTTTTACCAATTAAAATATCTACTGCTTCCCCATCTAAATGTCCTCCTTTCATAAGGACAAACTTAGGTCCAAGCTGTAGTATTTCTTTTCCTACCTTATTCATATCATCTACATTATGTATTTTTATTCCTGTGATTTCTTCTGCTTCTGGGATATTTGGTGTAATTATGTATGCAAGTGGTATCAAATGTTTAATTAAGTTTTCTTTTGCCTCTGGCTTTAATAGATAATATCCACTTTTAGATATCATCACTGGGTCTACTACCAAATATTTTGGATTGTATTTCTTTAGATTCTCAACTATTTCAAGTATAATCTCAGGACTTGAAACCATTCCTATTTTAACAGCTTTTGGAGGTATATCTTCAAACACTGCCTCTATCTGTTTTTTTATTATTTCTTTACTTAAATCTTCTACAGCAAAAACTCCTTGAGTATTTTGTGCTGTTATAGCTGTTATTACACTCATACCATAAGTGCCAATTGCACTAAAAGTTTTCAAGTCAGCCTGAATTCCAGCTCCTCCAGATGAATCTGACCCAGCTATTGTAAGTGTTGGTATTTTATAATTACTCATTATTACCTCCTAAAGTTTGATTTATATAGTCTAATTAAAAAAGCTATACCTACAATAGGTATAGCTTAGAAATAGCATATATCACAAATAATACATACTTAAGTTTTATACTAAGCTTTCCTACGCTGGTATTATCCAGATCAGGTGTAAGGGTCGGTATTCCTCTCAGCTCTTGGCTCCCCTAGCTATTTTAATTTATTATATTTATAACTTCATTATATTACAATAGTATTTATTGTCAAGTTTTTACAGCATATATACTTATTATAATATTACTATAAAGATTTATGCTAATTGTTCTATGTCTTTCCCAATAATATAATCCCCTTTATTATCAATTAAACTTATAAGTATATTCGGGTTTTTAATTATAGACAATTTTTTGTTTCTAGTTAATTTTTTTATATAGTATTCCAACTTCATAGCATTACTTTTTGTATTGGTTATAAAATAAACTTCTAGTTTTTTAAATCCCTTTGCTCTTGTGTATTTTGAATTAATTCCTAACTTATGTTCATTCATTCTTCTAACTATATTACTGGTATATCCAGTGTATAGAGAATCATCTTTACATCTTATAATATATGTAAAATACATCTTAAATCACATCCTCAAATTAAATATATAAATATTATATTATAGAATTGAAAAAAATGGTGTGTATTTTAAATATGTAGTTTTCAAAGAGTTAATTCTAATATATGTTCATAGAACATATTCTACATGAATCTAACGCTAAATTTTGACATAATAATATCTTTATTTCTATAACAAAAAATTCACAAATTATAAAAAATGAAATTTTCAAAAAAATTATGATTCTCAAAAAATAAATTGATACATATAAAAAAATTATGATTCTCTAATAAAAAGGGGGTCATGATTATGGAAAATAATTTAAATATAGCTAAAAGAAACAATACTGAGTTATCACAAAAGGACTCACTTAAAGTCAATTTACAGATAGGTGTAGACTTTACACTTTTATCAAAATCACTTAAAACCTTTTACAAAAAAGAAAAAGATTTTTATTGCATTGCTCTTGCGCCATGCAATGTATCTAATGAAAAAGCAAATAAAAAAATGAGTATTTCCGATATGATAAAAGAAATTAATATTTTAATCGAAAGTATAACTGATAAAAATGAACTTTTAAGTAAAGAACTCTTTACTGATAATTTATCGGAATTTTATGACGAATCTTTAGATGAGATTTATATAGACTTAAAACAAGCATATTTGTATATTAAAAAGAATACAGACAGTCTTAACATAGAGGACTCAATTGAATATGTTATTTGATGTCGATATAAGCAATGATATAAAAGCAAAAGAAAATCCACTAATTAACTTTAATTCACTTTTTTTAGTGGTATGGAGTGGCGAAACAAAACATATTTTACAGCAAATGAATATTTTAGATTTAGATGATATTAACTCTTATTCTATGAAAAATAATACAAATATAACTATCTATGAAAATGATAATCTTCAATCTGAATTTGATGAAGAATCTGAAGATGTAAAAGACAGTAGCATAGATATAATTGAGCAAATGCTTATACTTCTTAATGACTTGAATTATGATAAGGATGAAGTTGAAAATATGAAAAACAGACTTGCAAAAATAAATATTAAATATTTACAAACGCTCAAAGAAAAGGATATAAAAATAAAATTAATAAATTCAAACTTAACTGATGAACCGGAATTTAGTGATTTAAAACATCAATTACCTCCATGTTGGGTAAGATCAGGCAAGACTTGGAGAGATGTACCTGGTTATTATCTTGATGAAGATTCAAGAAATACTTTAAAAGAAAATTGTCCTTTGACATATGATTTTCTTGCAAAACTTGAATTGGACTATTAAGTATACTAATATCCAATAATATATTTAACTACACCCTTTTCATCAACAATAATTGGATGATAATTTATATTTTAATAAATTACTATCCTTAAAGGATTTCTTAACATTTATGTTATAATATTTATAATGGTTATGTTTTAAAATGCTTTACGTAATCCATAATTTAAATAAATAATAAAAGAAGGATGGAAAGTTATGAAGTTAAATAGAAATGACAATTGTTGGTGTGGAAGCACTAAAAAATATAAAAAATGTCACATGGATATGGACAATAAAATAGATTCATTTGCTAAGTTGGGCCATATTGTACCAACCCATAATATTATAAAAAATGAAAGACAAATTGAAGAAATAAAAAAAAGTGCTGTAATAAATACAAAGATTTTAGATTATATTTCAGATAAAATTGAAATTGGAATGTCTACAGAAGATATAAATAAGTTGGTTCATGACTTTACACTACAAAATGGAGCTATTCCTGCTCCACTAGATTATAATGGATTTCCTAAAAGTGTATGCACATCAATAAATAATGAAGTTTGTCATGGTATTCCCAGTAAAGACATTATCTTAAAAAATGGAGATATTATAAATGTAGATGTCTCTACTATTTTTAATGGATACTATTCAGATGCTTCAAGGATGTTTATGATAGGTAATGTTAGTGAAAATGCAAAAAAACTAGTACAAATTACCAAAGAATGTGTTCAAAAAGGCCTTGATGCTGCTAAACCCTGGGGATTCTTAGGCGATATAGGTGATGCTATTAACTCCTATGCAAAAAAAAATGGTTACTCTGTCGTTAGAGAAATTGGTGGTCATGGAGTTGGATTAAGTTTTCATGAAGACCCATTTGTAAGTTATGTATCTAAAAAGGGAACTGAGATGTTATTGGTTCCTGGAATGATATTTACAATAGAACCCATGGTCAATGAGGGAACTCACGAAATTTTCGTTGATGAAAAAAATAATTGGACTATCTATACAAAAGATGGTAAATTGTCTGCTCAATGGGAGTGTATGGTTTTAGTTACAGAAACAGGAGTTGAAATATTGACTGAATAAAAGACAAGTGCCTATAAAAATTGAAGATTCAATTTTTATAGGCATTTATTTTATTAATGCACATCTATTGCATCAACTGGACAGCTTTCTCTAGCTTCTGCTGCTGACTCTTCAGCATCACTTGGTATTTCATCAACTATAACATGTGATTTTCCATCATCCTTCATGTCAAATACTTCTGGACATATTGATGGACATAATCCACAACCTATACAAGTATCTTGATTAACATTTGCTTTCATAATAAAATCCTCCTAGACGTTACAAATTTAAAATCTTGTTTATCAAAGATTGATGAACTAAAACTTTAACATTCAGTTCTTTTTTATTATGTCCCCAAATTTGAAAAAAATACCTTTTAAAAATAATTTTTATAAAGTTTATTTTATAGTTATACCTAAGTTATATATAATATACATTGTCTAACTCGTCATACTCATAGGACACTTCTTTTTTATTCTTTTTTACAGGTTCTAAGTTTCTTATTTTTACTATTTTTGCTGGTATGCCAACAACTGTTGCACCATTAGGTACATCCTTAACAACAACCGAATTTGCACCAATTTTTGAATTTGAACCTATATTTAAAGGTCCTAGTATTTTTGTTCCTGCACCAATTAATACATCATCACCAACAGTTGGATGTCTCTTTCCAGTGTCTTTTCCTGTAGCTCCTAAAGTAGCTCCTTGATATATTGTTACCCTATTACCTACTTCAGCTGTCTCTCCAATTACAACACCCATTCCATGGTCTATCAATATACCTTCTCCTATTTTAGCACCAGGATGTATTTCTATACCAGTCATAAATCTGGATATTTGGGATATTAATCTTGCTGTAAAAAGCATCTTCTTCTTATAAAGAGCATGAGCCATCCTATGCATTATCATTGCATGAACTGATGGATAAAGTAAAAAGACTTCTATTTTAGACCTAGCTGCTGGGTCATTTTTCATTATATATTCAATATCTTTATTTATTTTCTTAAACAAAGTATTCACTCCCTAAAATAAAATTATTAAAATATTCCCATTGACATATACTTATCTACTCCATCTGGAGCTACTGTTACTATCTTTTTACCTGGATATTTTTTTGCCATTTCCATAGCACCAAATATATTTGCTCCAGAAGAGATACCTACTAAAATTCCCTCTTTTGCTGCAAGTAATTTAACTGTATCAAAAGCATCTTCATCATCTACTAGTATTACTTCATCAACTACACTAGAATCATAATTTTCAGGAACAAAGTTAGCACCTATTCCTTGTATTTTATGAGGTCCAGTCTTGTTTTCTGATATAGCTGGAGATTTTTTAGGCTCAAGTGCAATTACTTTTATGTTTGGATTTTGTTCTTTTAAATATCTCGCAGTTCCTATTAAAGTACCACCTGTTCCAACTCCACATACAAATATATCTAAATCTTTAACATCATTCATAATTTCAACTGCTGTTGTTTTATAATGTGCGTTTGGATTATCTCTATTTTCAAATTGTTTTAAGCTTTTATAGTTTGGATTTTCTTTTAAAAGCTCATTTGCTTTTTCTATGGAACCTGCCATTCCAGCTTTACCATCTGTAAGTACCAAATTTGCTCCATAAGCCTTCATTAAGTCTCGTCTTTCAACACTCATAGTTTCAGGCATTACGATTACTACTTCATATCCTTTTAATTTTCCTATCATAGATAATGCAATACCAGTGTTTCCACTAGTTGCTTCTACTAATACATCTCCCTTTTTCAATTCGCCTCTTTTTTCTAATCCCTCTAACATTTCATAAACGGCTCTATCTTTTATGCTTCCTGCTGGATTTACTTTTTCTAATTTTACATATATGTTAGAACACCCGTTAGTACAGCCTAAATTATTCAACCTTACTATAGGTGTGTTTCCTATCAACTCTAATGCGTTATTATATAACATACTACTTCCTCCTATATGTCCAAATCTATTATCAAATTGATAACGATAAATATATTATAGTATTATCATTTTGATAATGCAACCTTTTTTTGGATTTTATACATACAATCGCTTTATTCCAAATATTAGTAATATTCAAATAAAAGAGTGAAAATCATTATCGATTTTCACTCTTTAAACTTTAACCTTTAGATTAAATCCTGCACAATATTTTATTACTAAAATTCTACAAAATACTATATAAGACCTAATATTTTTGCGACCTCTACATTAATCTTTAGCACATTAACCCTATCTTCACCTAAAACTCCAAAAAGTTTTTTCGAAGTATTATCATCTACAATTTTTTGTAATTTACTTTCTGATATTCCTGATGCTTTTGCTATAGCAGGTATCTGAATTTTTGCAGATGCTGGACTTATATTAAGGTCAAGTTCTGAACCTACTTTTACACCATTTACTTCTATCATACTTCCATTAGCTTTATCTTTAAATGCAACCTAGCTTATACCTGTTAAAACAAGTGGATATACAAGTCCACAAACAACTAACAACACAATACTTACAAGCAACGCTGGCTTTAATGTTTTCATTTTCATATCCTCCATTTATTAACCTAAATTAAGAACCATTACTAAGGGTGTAATTAATAAATCAATTAATTTTATTCCTAAAAATGGTACTATGACTCCACCAAGACCAAATATAAGCATATTTCTCATTAACATAGCTTGTGATTTCATAGGTCTATATTTTACTCCTTTCATTGCACGAGGTATCAAACATGGGATGATTATAGCATTAAATATTAAAGCTGATAATATCGCACTAAATGATGTAGAAAGTTTCATTATGTTTAGTATCTCCATTTGAGGTATTGCAAGAGTAAATATAGCTGGTATAATCGCAAAATATTTCGCAACATCATTTGCTATACTAAATGTTGTCAAAGCACCACGAGTTATTAAAAGCTGTTTTCCTATTTCAACAACTTCCAATATCTTAGTTGGGTCTGAATCTAAATCCACCATGTTTGCTGCTTCTTTTGCAGATGTTGTTCCACTATTCATAGCAAGACCTACATCTGCCTGAGCAAGTGCAGGAACATCATTAGTTCCATCACCTATCATTGCAACTATTTTACCTTCAGATTGTTCTTTCTTAATAGCATCTATTTTATCTTCTGGCTTACATTCCGCAATAAACCCATCTACTCCAGCTTCTCTTGCAATTGTGGCTGCTGTTAAAGGATTATCTCCTGTACACATTATTGTTTTTATTCCTATCTCACGAAGTCTAGCAAATCTTTCTACTAGTCCTGATTTTACTGTATCCTTTAAGTAGATAATTCCATATATATCATTATCTACACATACTACTAGAGGTGTTCCTCATAAATTGGCTACTCTGCTTACATTTTCTTCTAAGTCCTCTGGTATCAGTCCACCAGATTCTTTTACTCGTTTTACTATACTATCATAAGCACCTTTTCTTATAGCTGTACCATCAGCTAAGTTAATCCCACTCATTCTAGTCTGTGCAGAAAATTCTACGAATTCAGCTTCCTCTGCCTCTTTTGTTTTACCTGTTGAGCTTAACTTCATACCTAAATCAACTATTGACTTTCCTTCTGGAGTATCATCTTTTAATGAGCACATAACAGAATAATTTATTAAGTCTTTTGTATCTGCATTTCCAACTGCTATAAATTCTGATGCAAGTCTATTACCATAAGTAATAGTACCTGTCTTATCCAAAATCAAAGGCTGGGAAAAATGTTAAAGCACCAACAATTAAAACAACAAGCACTAAAATTATTGTAAATGTAAAATTATCCGTTCTAAGCGTTCCTATACTTTCATTTACAGATTTTTTAGATGCCAATAAACTTGATATTGCAAGTAGTATTATAATAGATACATATCTTCCAAAGAACATAACTATGCCTGTTGTTATATTCCAAAACATAGTATTATCTCCTAGACCTTCAAATCCTGAACCATTATTGGCTGCTGAAGATGCAAATTCATATAATACTTGTGATAATCCGTGGAATCCAGGATTTGAAATTCCTTCAAGCCCTGCTAGTACTGCTACTGAAAGACCAGAGAACATTAGTATCAAAAGTGGATGTAATATAATAAGTAAAGCAATAAACTTCATTTCTTTTCCTTCAATTTTCTTAGTTAAAAATTCTGGTGTTCTTCCTACCATTAATCCACATAGAAAAACTGCTATTATAGCGTACATTAACATATTCATAAGACCTACACCTTTACCACCAAATACTACATTTAGCATCATATTTAACAGTGGTACTAATCCTCCTAAAGGAGTTAAGGTGTCATGCATATTATTAACTGTATCTGTTCTGTTCCAGCAAAAGTTTGTGGTACTCCTTGTGTAACTAGTATAATCCCAACAATTAAAGCTCCTGGTAAAAGTACTCTTGTTGTTATCCTAATTAAATCTACATAAAAATTTCCCAATGTTTTCTTTTTACCAACCAAACCTCTTACAAATGCCATAGCAGCTGCATATCCTGTTGCTGCTGATGTAAACATCATGTATTATAACTGTCATCTGACTAAGGTATGAAAGTCCTGATTCACCTGAGTAATGTTGAAAGTTTGTATTTGTCATAAAACTTATTATTGTATTAAATGATAAACCTTGCTCCATACCTTTAATTCCACCTGAATTAAAAATATGCATACTTTGAGTTCTAAGTATGATATATCATATAAACACCATAGCTGCATTTGTAAATAATAAAGCTAAAGCATACTGTTTCCAGTTCATTTCTTTTTTCTTATCAATACTACATACTTTATATATACAATTGTCCACTTTATCAAATATTCTATCTCCAAATGTTTTTTGATTAGTAGCTATATGATATAAGTACTTGCCCATAGGTATTACTAAAACCATAAAAATTGCTAACACTATTACTATCTGCACCATAAAAATTGTTCCTCCCAATTCAACTTACTTATTAGCCTTACAATGTTTAAAATTTTTCAGGATTAATAAGTGCATACACCAAATATATTATTAACATTATGATTACAACTGCCAGAAACCACATAGGTAATCCCTCCATACATTACATTATTTTTTTCAGTTTGTTTCCCACACCAGTCAGCAAGCAACTTCATGGAAACAAATCCTATGAATAACAATGCTATCATAACTATATCCAACATTTTAATTCCTCCATTTACTTTAATTTCTTTTACAAATTTTAGTTTTATATTGCTACTTCATTTATCTTATCATTTTAGGTATAAAGATAGGATTAAGAAACATCTATTAATGATTAGTATTTCATAAATATAAAATTGAGTTTTTAAAATGCCATCTGGCAATCGTATTCCTAGTCATTCCAACATAATTCTATATTTAAGATTTGTAAAAATCTATATGGGATTATACTTTCTATAAATATTTAGACAAAAAAAGTGGCAAATTTGCCACCTCTAATAAAATCTAAAGTTATTTAATTTATATTAACATTCTGGAACTATATCATTACTTATATCCATATCCAAACTTTTACCATGATAATAAATAAAATCAATTACTTTGCCACTAATTGTAACAGCAATCAAAGAGTAAAAGATGTCAAAAGCTGATAGATAAAATAATGATAACAACAATACAATAACATCTGTTGCTAAATAAACTTGCCCTATGTTCAAAGATGTAGTCTTAGAAATTACTAATGCTAAAGCATCGTCTCCTCCTGATGCACAACCTGCTTTTACTACTATACCTACACCTGTTCCAACAGTTACACCTGCCAAAATAGTTGATAAAAGCATGTTTTCTGATTGTGGTACCAGAGGTCCTATAGCCTCAAATAAGTCGTATAACACTGAAAAAGTTATAGAAGCTACTATTGAATATATAAGGAATTTTTTACCGAAAAATTTATATCCTACTAAAAGTAGTAAACCATCTATTACAACATTTGCTATTGCTGGTTGTATATTGAATAAATTTTTTAACAGTAGTAAAATACCTAACACTCCACCTTCTGTTATGTTGTTTAAATAATAAAAATTGTAAACTCCAAATGCTAATATTGCTGAACCTAAAAATATAAGTCCAATCCTTTCTAAAAATAACCGCCTGGCCATACATATCCCTTCCTTTTTCTTAATTTATATATATTATATACAAAAGAATTGGCTTTGTATACCGCACTTTTCGAATCTTTAATTGTACAAAATTTTTATATTTTTTTCAACATTTTTTTTATATTTTTTTATGTTTTTTTAGTTCATCACCCATATCACAGTATTTTCAATACCTTAGACGTTTTCCTTTTTTACAAAAGTTTATATTAATTTTACTTATAATTTAGTATAATTAAATCTTTGTTTATATTAATTTTTTATTTGTTTAGAAATACTATCCAATAATTTATCACTAAGTTAAATTTAAAAAAGAGTTACTTTAGAAACTATATAAAGTAACTCTGAAAATTTTATTTATTATCTATGATACTTACCATTCACCCTTGAACTCTGAAATATTATCCTTATTAACTTCAACTTGTTTAATTTGTGTAACAGGTTCCACTTTTTCACCTTTAAGGAATTTAGATGCCTTTTCTATGACTAATCCACCTTCTTCCACAGCAGACATATAAGTTGTACCATCTATTAACCCATCAGTTATAGCTTTTAATCCATCTTTACTTCCACCCAAACCTATAACTTTAACTTTATCTTTAAGACCAGCATCTTTTAAAGCTTGTCCTGCACCTGTAGCAGAGTTATCATCTTGGCATATTATAACATTAAAATCAGTTTTCTTTTGAATTAAGTCTTCTGTTACTTTTAAAGCTTGCTCTTTCTCCCAATTTGAAGTTTGATTATAAACTATTTTTATATTACTATCTTTTAGTTCTTTTTCAAGTCCTTTTTTTCTTAATACTTGTGGAGTAGTTCCTGGAACACCTTCTATTGATACAGCCTTTCCACCAGTTTCTCCTAATAAGTTTTTAGCAATTTTACCTGTTAATGCTCCTGTCTCTTCCTCATTTTGTCCTATATATGTAACTAAACCTTTAAATTCTCCAGTTGGGTTACTTCCTATAGAATTTGTAAATGCTATTATAGGAACATCTGAATCATTAGCAGCTTTAACTATTCTCTCACTTACAGCAGAATCAACTCCACATAATGCAATCATGTCTACCCCTTTAGCCATAAAATCTTCAGCTTGTGATAATTGTTTACTAGCATCCCATTGAGCATCTGCATATTCTACACTTACACCTAATTCTTTAGATTTTGCATCTATACCTTGTTTAGTTGCTACAAAGTAACCTGTTGAACCTGGCAATAATACTGCTATTTTCTTTTCTCCCTCTTTTCCTTTGCTACCATCATTTGAGCATCCAACTAAGCTGAATATCATAACAAGCGATAACAGTAATGTTAAATGTTTCATTAATTTTTTCATAAAAAATTCCCCCTCTTTTTTTATCTTGCAGCAAGCTTTTTCTTGCTATAAGAATCAAATCCAACTGCTGCTAAAATTATTAACCCTTTAAATATGTACTGGAAATATACATCTATTCCAAGAAGATTAAAGCTGTTGTTTATAACACTCATAAGTAACACTCCTATAACAGTTTTAAGTACAGATCCAGAGCCTCCTGCCACTGATGTACCTCCTATTACTACAGATGCAATTGCATCCATATCATATCCTTCACCTGCAATCGCAGTTGCAGTTCCAAGTCTTCCAGTTAGTACGATTCCAGCTATTCCTGCAAGCACAGCATTAATAATAAATACTTTTATTTTATGAGAATCTACATTTATACCATTAAGCTTACTTGCCTCTTGATTCCCTCCTACAGAATAAACGTATCTACCAAATTTAGTTTTGTTAAGTACAATAAACGAAGCTAACACCACCAGAAAGAAAATTAATACTGGTATTGGTATATTAAACAAATGTCCATTTCCAATGTAATCAAGTATTGGTATATTTTCAGTAATTGGATACCCGCCTGTAAGCATCAACAGTAATCCTCTTACAATAGTGACCATAGCCATAGTGGCTATTAGTGATGGTACGTTTATCTTTGCAACTACTATACCATTGATTAATCCTATTACTGCACAAATCGTTATACCTAAGAACATGGATGCAAACAAATTAGTTCCACCAGTTGCAAATTTCATTGTTATAGCACCTGCAAGAGCTGCTACTGCTCCAACAGATATATCAAAGTTTCCAGATATTATAACAAAAGTCATACCGGCTGAAATTATTCCAATTATAGAAGATTGTCGTAAAAGATTAAGTATATTTTGTTTACCTAAAAATGATGGAGTTGCAATACTTATAGCTATACATAAAGCCAAAAAACCTAGTAATACTCCATAATCTCTTAAATTTAATTTCTCAAAAGCTTTCTTCATCTCAGTCCTCCATTTTCATTTTTTATACATTAAATATACTGTTCATTATGTCTTGAACCTTTATATTCTCATTTTTTAAATCATCTACAATAGAACCTTCTCTAATTACTAAAATTCTATCACTTACTCTTATTACTTCTTCTAAATCAGAAGATATAAATATTACTCCTATTCCTTTACTTGAAAATTCTTTGATTGTATTGAAAATATCTTCTTTTGCAGCAATATCTATTCCTTTTGTCGGCTCATCATATATTATTAAATCTAAATCTTTCTCTAACCATTTAGAAACTACTACTTTTTGTTGATTTCCGCCACTAAGCGCTTTTACTTCTTGCTTTACATCGCTAACTTTTATTCCTAATTCCTTAACACCTTTTTGTGAAAACTCAATTTCTCTCTTTCTATCTATAAACAAGAATTTCTTGAACTTATCAATTTGTACTGATGCTGAATTCGTATATATAGCTTGTTCTAAAATTAGTCCTAAATTTTTTCTATCTTCAGGAATCAGTCCTATTTTATTTTTTATAGCAACTTTAGGAGAAGTTATGTCTACTTTTTTACCATTGATAAAAATGTCTCCACTATCTTTATTATCTATCCCAAATATCAAATTTATAATTTCAGTTCTTCTCGAACCTACAAGACCTGCAAGACCTACAACTTCTCCCCTATAAACTTTAAATGAAACATTTTTTATTTTGTTAGACCAACTTATATTCTTTACTTCTAGTACTGGACTTTCTTCATACTTTGCAAATGTATAATCCTTCTTCTCAATAAGTTTGTGATTATCATTTCCTGTCATAAGTTGAGTTATTTTTAATTTAGTTAAATCCCCTACATCATAAGTTCCAACCATAGTTCCATTTTTCATTATACTTGCGCTATTACATATTTTTAAAACTTCCTCCAATATATGGGAAATATAAACTACTGTTTTACCTTTAGACTTTAATCTGTTTATTATTTTAAATAGCCCATCTTTTTCATTATTAGTAAGTGATGTTGTTGGTTCATCCATTATGATAATTTCAGAATTACATGAAACAGCTTTCATTATCTCAACCATTTGCTGATTTGCTACACTTAAATTAGAAACTACTGTATGTGGGTCTATATTAAAATCAAAGTCTTCACAAATTTTCATATATTCTTCAAACATATCTTTCTTATTTAAAAACACAATTCCTTTTAAAGTTTCCCTACCAAGAAAAATATTTTCAAGTACTGTAAGTGTTGGTATCAAACTTAATTCTTGATAAATTATACTAATCCCATTTTCTTTAGAATGATGTGGATTTTTAAACATTATTTCATTCTCATTTAAAATTACTTTACCTTTAGTTTGAGAATGAACTCCTCCTAAAATTTTAATAAGTGTAGATTTCCCTGCTCCATTAGCTCCCAAAAGAGCCCTTACTTCACCCTTTTCTAACTCAAAATTTATCCCCTTTAAAACATCCACCTTTCCAAAACTTTTATATATTTGCTGCATTTCCAATATTTTACTCACCATATCACCTCACTAATTCCAAAACCATTTTATAATTTCATCAATATTTTCTTTTGGTGCTGATAACAAATCCCAAGATAAAACATATCCTTTTACTGCTGTTTTATTTATGTTTGAAAGATTTTCACTTATGTATTTAGGTGTAACAGGAGCTATAATTTCTTTTTTATTTATTTCAATTCCTACATATATCTCTCTATTAAGATTTTTTGTCATAAAATCGATTTCCTCTAGTACAAATTTTATAGGATATATATCTCCTTCATACTCTCTAATTCCTAAAATATCTAAGAAATTTCTTTTTGCAATCTCTTTATTTTTATGTATGGATTCATCAATCAGCCTTTCAAATTCAAATGGTAAACCAGCTGGAGCTTTTGTAATTCTATACATCATTGGTTTTATAAAATCTGCTACTTCTTGTAATTTTTCTAGATCTTGACCTGCAAAGTAAGAAATAAAAGGTGAAAATGTATCTATACCTATTTTCAATCCTTTATTTTTAAAATAACTACTTATTTCTAATAATGCCTTGTATATATTTTGATTTTTTATTTCAAAAAAATCTTCCCATATTTTATTTTTAAATTTGTATTTTCCATTAATGTATTCTGTTATACCAAATGGAGTATCTTCATTATCTAGAACTCCATTAGACACATTATTCATCTCTATCATTAACGACTTTTTATCAATATTATTTTCTTCATATATATTTAAACAATCTTCACAAAAACAATTAAAAACACCATTTAGTTTATTTGAAAAAGAGCCATACCTTATTTTATCTAAAAAAATTCCATCAAACTTAATTTCACTAAAATAAGTACTATATACTTTCTTTATATTTTCTATATTCTTCTTATTATTTGGGCAATAAAATTCAAAATTTTCATCTTCTTGTAAAGTATAGCCCTTGACTTCCTTTCCCGTATAATCGACTAGTAAATTACTTTTTTCAAGTAGTCCTATTTCTGAAAAACATGGTAACCAAAGATATAATTCAACATTATATTTATTTAATAGTTTTTTAGTTCCTACATATAATTCTTCATCTACATTCCATCCCATGATAACCTTTTCTATATCAATACAGTCCAGTAATTCTAGTAGCTTACACTTTATATCATTGAATTTTATTTCTTTAGTTTTAAAACCTCCAGTAAAAATCTGTACTATTACTTTTTTTCTATCCATGCTTGACCCTCCTATTAGCTAATGCCATAGCAAGTCTTATACCTCCATATACAGGCTGTTTTTCTTGAGGTATAAATTTTAAATTTTTATCTATATTTTCTGTTTTTAAATTATTCATTAACATTTGAGCATATATAGTTTTATTTAACGTACCACCAGACAAAACTATATTTATTTTGCTTTTATCCCTTTTCATTGAATTAGATATTTTACTCAATATTACTTGAGCTAATTTAGACAGTTCAGTTGATGACTCTCTTAATATTTCAATAGCCAATTTGTCACCTTGTTTGGCACAATCAATCACTAATGAAGCTAAGTTTGCTATTTCAACATTATTGTTTATCTCAGTAATTATATATGTAAGTTGCTCAAAACTATTTGCTCCAAAGAAATCCAAAACACAATTAAATAAATCACTATATTCATGACATCCATCACAATAAAGTAAAACCTTCTTTAATAATTTTCTTCCTATATCATATCCAGAACCCAAATCACTAAAATTATATCCCCATCCACCAACTCTATATATTTCCCCATCTCCTTTAATTCCTAATATAATTGAACCTGTACCAGCCACAATTACTAGACCAGGAGCATCAGTTTGTGCATAAAAAGCTAAAACTGCATCATTTACTAGATATATTTTTTCTTTGTTAATCCCAATTTTTAATATTTCATCCATTATAATCTTATAATCATTAGGAGAATCACAACCAGATATACCAAATACAGTATACTCAATATCGTCGTAATCGATATGTAAATCTTTTAATAATTTTTTAAATCCATTATTAATATTTTCATATGTTTTTTGAATTCCAACTGACTTGTAATTAGTTGAACCAGTGGTATGTTCTTTAAGTATGTTTCCATCTAAATCACTTACACAAAATTTAGTTTTTGTTCCTCCTCCATCTATTGAAATCAAATGTTTCACATTAATATCCTCCTTTTTTATTAGATAAGGAATATTGATAGTCAGTTTCTTTTAAACACATACTAATTACTCCATTTATACTTCCTTCTCTCAATGACTCTACTTTTATTAATTTAGGAAAATTTTCTTCTCCAACACTATTACTTATATCTTTTTCTATAAATTCCATGTCAATCTTAGTTAATATGCTACATTGTATAATCATCGCTTGTGGATTTAAGACACATATAATAGTCCTTATAAAATTTGATATTATAGATAAAATTTCTTTCTTAAATTTCTTATCTTTACTTTCTAAATATATTTTTCTTAAACTCATAATATAATCTTCAAGATTTAAGTTATTGGAGTTATATTTACCAAACTCCATATTTAAATAACTTAATTCTCCAGCAAAATTTGTAGAACCTAAATATAATTCACCATTTATAACTATACCTGAGCCAATCCCATCTTCTAGATACATAAGAGCCATATTTTTATATATGTCTTTATACTGTTTTTGATAAATCCCGATAGTAGTAATATTTGTATCATTTTCTATAAATACTTTAGTATTGTATTTACTCTTTATTAAATTTTCCAAATTTATACCTTCCCAACTTTTTATAGTTGGTATATTTTTAACTATACCTTTTTTTACAACGCCTGGTACACCAATCCCAATAGCTCTTATATTGTTTCCCCTTTCCTTTTTGATTAAAGTATCTATAACAAAAAAAGTATCTTGGTTAACGTTTTCATACGTATCCATTCTTATATTAAATTCTTCTTGATAAATTATTTCACCTAGTAAATTGGCAACTACCCCTATACAACTATTTCTATAATAATATAAAGCTATTATGTGTTCTAAGTTTGCATTTATTTCAAATAATTGAGCTCTTCTTCCTCCAGTAGATTCACTTAGTCCACTTACTTTAACTTCATTTTTCAAAGCTAATTGCTCTACAATCTTATTAACTGTGGCTAAACTCAATTCAGTAATACTTGAAATTTCTGGTTTTGTTATAGGACCTTCATTTTTTATAATATTTTTTATTAAATCCTCATTTACTTTTTTTATCGTTTGTGGTTTTCCAACTATATTTTTCATAAACAACACCTTACTTTATAAACTTTATTTATTAAGTTTAGTATAATATTTGCAACTTAGATTTGTCAATAAATTTTCAAAAAAACTTAAATCAAATTTCTCTATTGTCCAGATATAAAAAACACCGACGACCTGCAAAATATAGTGTTTATTCAGGTTGGCGGCGTTTTTCTTATCCTTCTCTAATACGCAATCTCGATTGATAGAAACAGAATTTTCTACTATTTTTTAAATCTAACCTCAGCAGCCTTTGCATGTGCATATAATCCTTCTTCTTTTGCGAGCTTTTCAGCTACAGGTGCTAATGATTCTATAGCTTTTTCATTAAATATCTGCTTTGTACAAGTTTTTATAAAAGTTCCAACCCAAACGCCACCCGTATATCTTGATGCTTTGAGTGTTGGTAATGTATGATTAGTACCTGAAACATAATCTCCAAATACTTCAGCAGAAAGGTTTCCAATAAATAGAGAGCCATAGTTAATTAATCTATCACAAATTTCATCATACTTCTTTACTGCAACTTCTAAATGTTCTGGTGCATAAAAATTACTTATTTTAATGGCTTCCTCCATATCATCAACCAGTATTATCTCTCCATTATTTTCCCATGAACTATATGCTATATCCTTTGTTGGCAAATCTTTTAACATAATTTCTATATTTTTTTCAACTTCCTGTGCTATTTCTAAACTATTTGTTAATAATATACCTCTTGCATTTAAATCATGTTCACACTGTGCTAATAAATCGGCTGCAATATAAACTGGATTTGAAGTTTCATCAGCTATTATAAGAACTTCACTTGGACCAGCTACAAAATCAATTCCTACTTGACCATAACATTGTCTTTTAGCTTCAGTCACAAACTTATTTCCTGGTCCTACGATTATATCAACTGGATTAATCTTTTCTGTCCCATATGTAAATGCTGCTATAGCTTGAACTCCCCCAGTTGCATATATTTCATCAGCCCCTGCTATATCCATAGCTACCAATGTTTTAGGATTTATGTCTTCAGTATTTTTCATAGTTGGTGAACATGCCACAATTCTTTTTACTCCTGCGACTTTTGCAGGTATTATAAGCATAAGAGCTGTTGAAAACAGTGGATACTGACCCCCTGGAACATATGCAAGACATGACTCTATTGGAATATTAGTTTGACCTAGGATTACACCTGGATAAATTTCTTTTTCAAAAGAATTTTCAAAACTTACTTTTTGAGCCTTAGCAAATTTCCTTATATTTTCAGCAGCAATCTTCAAGTTATTTATAAATTCGTCATCTACATGCTTATAAGCTTCCCTTATTTCTTCTTTAGTAATTCTAAATTCACATCTTGTATTTCTATCAAATTTCTCATTATATTTTTTAAGTGCAATATCCTTATTACTTCTTATATCTTCTATTATAGAACTTACTTGCTCTCTTAATATCTTTTCATCTACCTTTTCTTTTACGCTTGATGCTTTAATACTCTTCATTTTTTACCTCCTAGTTTTACAATATTATCATCATTTAAGATACATCAATAAATAAAAACTCCCACCCTCTATTAAAAGCTAGAGGATGGGAGTTTAATCATATTGTACTCACCTCACTAACTGAGCACTATTTGTCTAATAACTATACTTATATTTCTTCTAATCATTATTTTTTTCTAAATTTTCTCTTTATTATACATAATATGATATATTTTAACTATTGATTTGTCAATGAATTTTTTTATTTTCTACAGCAGTTACAATTAGATTTATGGCATTTATGGCAACAATTATTATTGTTTCCTCCATTATTTCCATTTCTTCTAGCTTCACATTCCATACCTTCATCAAATAATCTAGCAGCTTCTGCTAAATATTCGATTCCTTGATAGTTGTACTTTGAGTATTCATCCCAGTATTTCTCTGCTTGTTCCCATAATTTTCTAGCTTCACATTCATATGCTAATGCTTCTTTTTTTCTTTCTGAAGATTCACAGAATGCTTCTCTTGCTTCTCTTTCTCTTATTTCAGCTTCTCTTCTAAATCTTTCACAATTTCTAGGTCTATTATCTTCTGAATTTGAACATCCACAGTTTGAACCTCTTCTTTCTCTATCTTCATCGTATGCTACTCTTTCATATTCTTCTCCATCATTTTGGAACCATTTAGCTGTAGATTCTCCTCTTTCATACCAATCTTCTGAATAACCACCATTTGCATATTTTTTATTTTCCATATAACATATCTCTCCCTTTAATTTTAATTTTTTTATGAGATGTTTTGTTTCATCTCATACTATATAGTATTAAAATCGTCAAAATATGTTACATATAAACTTATATTTTTTCTTTTTTAACTTATTTTCAACATTTTATTCATTTTTTCGCAATATCCTTTATCCTTTATTAGGCATAAACTGTTATTTATTTCATATTCAGAGTCAGCATAAACCATAATAGCAAGTTCATCATCATCATTTAAAATATCGTAATTTACCAAACAGTTCTCAACTATATTTAAAATTTCATCTTTATTACATTTTTTAAATCTAAGAAGTGCTCCACACTTTTCTCTAACTATTTTGTTAACTTGTATTTTATCTTTAGTAAAAGAGTCTATACTTGAAACTCTATTATCTATTATATCTATAACATCTGAGTAAACTGCACTTCCTGTTGCTAAACTTCCAGCTCCCTTACCTACAAAAGAAACTTCTCCTACTGAATCTCCATTCACTATGACAGCATTAAACTCATTGTCTATTCTAGCAAGTATATTATCTTTTTCTACTAAGACAGGTCTAACAAAAGCACTTACTTTATGATTTTCATACTTACTTTGACCAATTAATTTTATCTTACAATTTAATTTTTTTGCATATTCGATATCTTTTTCATCTATGTCTGTAATTCCTTCTAAATACACATCTTTCCAATAGACTCTATTGTCATAAGCTAGAGTTGATAATATTGATAGTTTTCTAGCAGCATCATACCCTAATACATCTGATTCTGGATTTGCTTCAGCAAAACCTAATTCTTGAGCCTGTCTTAATGCCATATCATAAGATAAATTCTCATCATACATTTTAGATAATATGAAGTTAGTAGTTCCATTTAAAATAGCATTTATACTATCTATGTTATTTCCTTCTAGTGATTCTATTATTGGTTTTAATACTGGTATACCTCCAGCAACTGAAGCTTCAAATTTTATACTTACTTTATTTTCACTTGCTAATTTTGCAAGCTCATCTCCACATTCAGCTAACAAATCTTTATTTGCTGTAACAACATGAATTTTATTACTTAACGCTTTTTTAATATAAGATAATGTTGGTTCTAAACCACCCATGACTTCAACAAGTATATCTATATCTTTATCAAATATATCATCTATATTATTAGTTATTATATTAGAATATTTTTTCCCCTTATGTTTTTCTAAATTATTAACTAAGATTCCAACTATTTCTATATTTCTTTTTTCTTTATTATTATCTATTATATCTATAAGTCCACTTCCTACAATCCCATATCCTAGTACTCCAATTTTTACTTTATTTTCCATATTATTTTCCTCCTAAATTTATAATTTTCCGATTTTTTTTTATTTTCAATCTTTTATTGCAATAAAAATAGACTCATCCCTATATAAAGGGACGAGTCTATACTCGCGGTTCCACCCAATTTGATTTTATCATTTAGTGATAAAATCCACTTTACACTTTAACGCAGTTAACGGTTAGTCTTACTAAAACCTTTTAAAGTAACTTCAGACCACAGCTCCTAGGTAGTTTTCAATTTCTCAAACTTAGAAAGTCTTTCAGCCTGTGAACTTTCCTCTCTGATAGTCGAATTAAATTTACTCTTCCTATTCATCGCTTTTATATTTTTTATAATTACTATTTATATTTTTAAATAACAAAAAACTCTCATCCTTATGGCATAAGGACGAGAGTATTATTCCCGCGGTTCCACCTAATTTAATTTTCATCTATTATGAAAATTCACTTAATACTTTAACGCAGTTAACGACTATTCTTACTAAAATCTATTAGTATAGATAACTTCAGAAAGTAGCTCCTAGGTAGTTTTCAATCCCTCTAATTTAAAAAGTCTTTCAGCCTATGGACTCTTCTCTCTGGTAATCGAATTAGATTTACTCTTCCTATTCATCGCTTTTTTATTTATTATGTTGTACTTTATTTTAAACCCTTCCAAATCAATTGTCAATACTTTTTTAAATTTTATTTTTCATATTTAAACTATAAATCCGAAAATTCTATTTCTAATTTTTTACTTAACTCATTACTGATTTCTTTTTTATAATTGTATTTTTCAATATTATTTTTACTTCTAACAGGTAATGAAACAATAAATTCACTTCCAATACCAAGTTGACTTTTTAAAGATATACTACCCTCATGCAACTCAACCAAAGATTTCACTAGTGAAAGTCCAATTCCACTGCCTTTAACCCTGTAAGAAAGTTCATTGTCAATTTGTTCAAACCTATTAAATATTTTATCTATTTTTTCTTTTGGTATACCTATACCACTGTCGGATATTTTCATATTAAATACATTATCTTTCACATATAAAAATATATTTATTTCTCCATCTTTCTTATTGTACTTAATTCCATTCGAAAGTAAATTTAATATTATTCTTTCCAATTTCTCTGAATCAAACAACATTGAAAATTCTTCTATTTCTGTATCAAATGTAAGCTGTATATTATTTTGACTTGCAAAGTCAGCTACAGACATACATATATCTTCTATAAATGCAATTATATCAGATTCTTCTGGTATGAAATCTAAATATCCTGACTGCATTTTTGTAAAGTCTATAAAATTATTTACTAACCTTAGTATTCTATTTCCATTCTGTTTTATTATACCTAGATTTCTTTTTAAAGTATCATTTGATTCTATTAAGTCAGCTTCTTTTTTTTCTATCACTTGTAATGAAGAAGATATTAAATTTAGTGGGGTTCTAAGTTCATGATATAAATTTGCGAAAAATTCCATTCTAGTTTTATCTATTTCCTCTTCTAGTTTTTTTCTTCTACTTATGTCCCTTGCTGTTCCAATTATTCCAATGACACTTCCATAACTATCAAAAAATGGTCTTTTTGTAATCTCAATACACTTGTTTTCCTCATTCATATTTATATTTAATTCAAATGTAACTGCTTTTTTATTTTCAACTACACTCTTATCACTTTCAAATATCTTATCTATTAAAAAGTCTTCTGTTGATATTTTATAACTATTCTTTCCTAATAATTCTTCTTTATTCATACAGGCTAAATTCAAAAAACCTGAATTAAATCCAATGTAATTTCCATACACGTCTTTATAAAACATATTCTCTGGAATTGAGTGCTCTATCATCTTCATTAAGTCTTTTGAATTATAATTTTTATTACTGTATCCACTGTATATTATATTATCTATTATTCCTATAGTACCTAAAAGTTCATCTTCATCATACAAAAAATATTTTTCAACCATAAAGAAAGTTTCTTCATATTCAAATAAGTTTTGTAAAAATCTTTTTTTACTGGATACTCCTTCTATATAATCATCTCTAAATAATTTTCCAGTATTCTCTCCCCATACTTCTATATCATTTTTACCAAATATGTCTTTTGTTGTCTTAATATTATTATTTAATATTGATATTAAATTTTCACTACAATCTATATATATGCCTTCTTCATCTTTAATATAGGCTACTTTTTCTTTTTTATCAAGAGAATCGATTATCTGTCTATAATCAAATACAATTTTACCAAAATACAAAATTATGTATGAATCCCCTATTATCTGTTTTTTTATGTTTATCCAATTTTTAAGTGTCGGAATGTATCTTTTTATACAATCCACATCATCTGAGAACAACTCATTAAAATATTTTTTAGACTTAAATACAGGCAATACATCTAATATATTTTTATCACAAATACCTTCTTCTAATTTTAATATTTTGCCCATACCTTTACTTATATATTCTACTCGATATTCTATATCTTCTTGTCTCTTTATAATTCTACAATATAAAAAAGGTACAGGTATATTTTTTATAAAATTTACATATTTATTATGGGTATCCATATTCTAACCACTACCTCTCAATGTTATTTATAATAATACTCCTTAATTGACACACTCCCCATAGCTAAAGCAAGGGGATTCTTGGTGGCTAACGACTTAATACTATCTAAACGATAGAATCATAGGTGGTTACAAAACCAAGCTACTTGGACGGTGTCTTCGCCACTACTACCTTATATGGTAGATACTTTTAAATTAATTGGTTGCTTACGGTTTGTACTAAAATCAACTAAATCATATTTATGTTTTTTATTTAGAATATTCCATGCACCAACTATATCTCTATGAGTTTTATAACCACAAGTACAACTATAAGTTCTACCAGTTGGTTTGTGTTTTTTAGAACACTTTGGGTAAGTTTGAGATGTGTAGTTTTCTTTAACTAGCTTAACTTCAATACCTTGCTCTTTAGCTTTATATTTAATATAGTCTTTAATACGACCATACTCCATTTGAGATATTTT
The DNA here is from genome assembly GCF_020657775.1 of Clostridioides sp. ZZV14-6345. NCBI lineage: Bacteria > Bacillati > Bacillota > Clostridia > Peptostreptococcales > Peptostreptococcaceae > Clostridioides > Clostridioides sp. ZZV14-6345. The sequence goes on from NZ_JAGWCX010000022.1 coordinate 39,316, forward strand.
TTGTCTATTAATTCTATTTAATCTTTTTTGTATTTTTCTCAATTCCTTTTATATCTCCTAAAACTATTTCACATACTTGTTGCTCTACACAAAAATCTATAAACTTTCTCGTTGTTTGGTGGTATAAGTTTATTAATTGGTTATCTGTTTTAGTTCTAATAGTATTTTTTAATTTCCATAATCTCTTATATTGTCTACTACCTTTTTTACATCTACTTAATCTTTTAGATATATAACTTATTTCTAAATTGCTTAATACTTCTACCTTCTCTATTAGATATTACAAGTCCAATACCTTCATTAGTTATACTCGCTATAGAATGTATTTCTCCTAAGTCTACACCTACGATGTTGTTACCTTTCAGTGTTGGATTAATGATTCCATCATCAAATGTATAATACAAATAATATCCGTTTCTCCATACTATTTCAGCAGTCTTTATATTTTCAATATTAAAATCTAACTCTAAATATCTACCTTTTGACATTGATAACTTTAAGTTACCTTTAGCATTGATATTCACTAGCTTTGAATGGTATTATATAAAATTTCTTGGTTTTATATGGATACTTTGCCTTGGTATTACCTTTCTTTCTTAACTGTGAAATAGTCTTTCTATTAGCATCAAATTTATCTGATATTGCTTGTATAGTTTAGATTGTATTTACCTTTGATTATCTTTTGTATATCATTCTTTTTTATCCATTGTCTATGTTCAAAATAGTATTCTTTAGATAACCGTATGATTCCAACAATTAGCACTCTCCATTTGTTTTTCTCTTACTAATTCAAATTGTGTTCTAGTTAGGTTTAATTTTACTCTATGACTTTTTATCATTTTTTCTTACTCCTAAATGGTTGATTGTTTATGTATTGTTTAACCACTTCTAAACTTACAGTGCCAACAGTTCCTACGAAATAACTATTAGTCCACATACTAGGCATACTAGACTTTAAATGTTGGAAATTTTCTCTTAATATTCTTGAACTAAAACCTTTTAAACCTTTTACTACTTTATGTATTCCAAACTGTGGGTCACATAATATTAATAAATGCACATGGTCTTTGTTTATTTCCATTTCTATTATTTCTGCTCCAAGTTCATCTGCTTTATATGGCATTATCTCTTTTAACATATTTTTTACTTCGCCAACTAAAACAGGTTTACGATACTTAGGACAAAATATTATATGATATTTACAATCATATGTTATATTTCCGTTAGATTTATACATAAAAACTAACACCTCCTACACATAATCTATCATTCATAATGTTAGGTTGAAAGTATTATTCTGACTTTTATTTATATTAAGACCTTGCCTTTCATCCCCACATCTAAAGAAGGAGGCTTTTCGGCAATTTCATTGTAATTATATGACAATTTTCTATTAATTATAACATATTTTATAAGATATACTTGTGAATAAATTTAATTTTATGTAATTTATTATTTGTTTATAATTATTTATGTCGCTTTTTTCTAAATCTAATTACAGTATCTTATTCTAATATATTGATAATTAGGAATACAGGCGCATATAAAAACACATGACTAAACACTGCATTATTTGAAAATACAGACATTAACTCATTAGGACTATAATTTTTATTTAGTACATTTTTTGATGCTTCTACCAATTTCATCTCTTACTTATCAATAGTCATCTTTTCAAAGATGATTATAAATTAAAATTATCTCATAAAATAAAATTTGTCAAGTTGCATTAAAAATAAAAAAAGCCCAGAAAATTCTAGACTTTTTAACTTAAATGTCAATATTTTTTTCATTAATTCAATCACATTTATAATATTAAATACTATCTTTTATTTTAATGTTTTACTTTAGCATTTCATTTCTTATCTTTCTAAAATACAGTCTTGAATTTACCTCATAGCCAATAACAATAGACCAACTACTAAAATACATCCATGTCATAAGTACAATTATTTCAGCTATACTTCCGTAGATTACTTCATAATTAGCATAGTAATTTGTATAATAAGAATATAAAAATGATACTAAAAACCAAGCAAAAGTAGCAAAGATGGCACCTGGCGCAGATTCTTTAATAGTCAATTTTTTATTTGGAGTATATTTATATAATAATGTAAATATCACTATTATTGTTATTATACCTACAGTGTATCTTAGAATATCCCATATTTTTATGAATATTTCATCCAATCCTATAAGGTTAAAAATAAAATAACCTATTTTTTCTCCATAAACTAGAAATATCATAGATAAAAAAATAAGTACCAAAAGCATTATTGTAAATAAAAATGATATAGATAGAATTTTAAAAAAAGACCTAGTTTCCTTAACTTTATACGCTCTATTCATCCCTTTAATAAGAGCTTTTACTGCTCTTGAAAATGTCCACATAGTAAGTACAAAACTAATAGCTAAAAATTTTAGGTTTCTATTGTCTATTGCAGAAACTATGATTGAAGATAATACAGCAAAAGCTCCTTCTGGCATCATATTTCTAAACAAAGCTATATATTTATTTAAATGAAGAATTGGTATATACGCTATAGAACTTATTGTAAATATCAAAAAAGGAAATATAGACAACATTAAGAAGAAAGATACTTCTGCTGACTTTGAACTTAATTCACTGTAATTAGATTTTGCAATTATATACTCAATCAATTTTTTATCTATACCAAACATAAATATCCCCTTTTCTCTCAAATTAATTTCACTATATAATATTAATTATACTCAGATTTCTACCATAATATAATTATTTAAGTAAAAGTAACACAAATAAAAGCTGAAAATAATAATTCTACTAACATTTCCATATTCTACTCAATGAAAGTAAATTATAATTTTCAGCTAAACAAATATTATCATAAAATTATCTTATAAAATAATAATGTTTTATTTTAATTTTTCAACCATGGCATCTATATATTCTTTTAAACCTTGAAGCTTTTTATCCGCTTCAATATCACTGGTTCCTTTTACAGCTATGTAAAATTTAAGTTTTGGCTCTGTTCCAGATGGTCTTATAGCTACCCAAGATTCATCTTCCAAAAAGTATTTTAAAACATCAGATTTAGGAAGATTCTCTATACCATTTTTATAATCTTTTTTATCAACTACTTTAACATTATTTATATAATCAATTTGATTTTCTCTAAAGTAAGATATTATTTCTTTTATCTTTTCTACACCTTCTATACCTTTTAAAGTCAAAGATATAGTCTGTTCTTTAAAAAATCCATATTTTTTATAAAGTTCTATTAAACCTTCATATAAACTCATACCTTTTGAATAGTAAAATGCTGCCATTTCGGATATCAATAATGAAGAAACTACACCATCTTTATCTCTTACATGAGTACCAACTAAATAACCATAACTTTCTTCATATCCAAATACATAACTTCTGTTTTTATTTTGTTCAAATAATTTTATTTTTTCACCAATAAATTTAAAACCTGTAAGAACATTTAACACATCAACATTATTCGCTTTAGCTATATCTGCTCCAAATTCTGATGTAACTATAGTTTTTATCATTGTAGCATTTTCTTTTAATTTATTATTTTCTTTTAAGCCTTCTATTATATAATGTGTCAACATACCACCAATTTGATTTCCTGTAAGTAAAGCATACTCTCCTGTAGTAGTTTTTACTGCTACACCTACTCTATCACAATCCGGGTCAGTTGCTATTACGAGGTCTGCTCCTTTTTCTTTTGCAAGTAATATACCTCTATTTAAAGCTTTTTTCTCTTCTGGGTTTGGATAATCAAGGCCTGCAAAATTTGGGTCTGGATTTTCTTCTTCTGGAACTACAATTATATTTTCAAACCCCACTTCTTTTAATGCTCTTCTTATTGGAATATTACCTGTTCCACAAAGAGGTGTATAAACTATCTTAAAGCTTTTACCTACACTTTTAACTAAATCTTTTCTTATAATTTGACTTTTTACTGCTTCTATAAATTTAGTATCTTGTGATTCGTCCAACAAAACTACTAAATTTTTATTAGCTTCACTCAAAGTTGGTATTATACTATAATCGTGTATACTATTCACTTTGTCTGTTATTGCATTTGCAATCTCTGGCATAACTTGTGCTCCATCTTCCCAATATACCTTATATCCATTATATTCTGGAGGATTATGACTTGCTGTTATGACTATACCCGCTATTGCATTTAGGTTTCTAACAGCAAAAGATAATTCTGGAGTAGTTCTCAAACTATCAAATATATATGCTTTTATACCACATGCTGCCAAAGTGTTTGCAGACTCTATACAGAATTCTCTAGACTTGTGTCTATTGTCATGAGCTATTACTACACCTCTAGTTTTTTCTTCTTCTGTAGTATTTTCTAATATATAGTTTGCTAACCCAAAAGTAGCCCTTCTAACTGTGTATTTATTTATTCTATTCGTTCCTGCTTCAATTATTCCTCTAAGACCAGCAGTCCCAAACTCTAAATCCTTATAGAACCTATCCTCTATCTCTTTTTCATTATTTTTTATTTTCTCCAACTCTAGTTTTGTATCTTCATCAAAATATGAACTCTTTATCCACTCTTCATATGTTTTAGTATAATCCATAATAAAACCCTCCCTATCTTATGTATTTATTACAACTGTATAAACAAGCATTTTGATACAACTATAACTCTTCTATATACTTATTAATTGAATTAATAAAAATATCTGCCATTATTCTATAACCTTCCTTGGTTGGATGCAATCCATCAAAATACAATTTTTTATATCCTTCTAGTTCCATATTTTTATTATATTCTGAATAAAAATCTACAAAATTAGTATTAAATGTCAAACAAAACTTTTTTAACCAATGGCTATATGATTCTAATTTTTGGGATACTATATTAAAATCAGTAAAACAACTCCAATCTTCTCTAACACTTGGAATATCTGGTTTTAATGGTATTCCTATTATAGGTATAATATTTTTTGAATATGCTTGATGTACCATAGCCATTATATTAGAATTAATAACTTCATTTCCTGCTCCAGCAATAAAATCGTTGGTACCACCCATTATAAAAACTATATCAGGAGAGTTTTTTACAACATCTTCATTAAATCTAACTAACATACCACTTGTTGTATCACCATTTATACCCTTATTTACTATTTCTAATCGAGTCTCTTTATTTACAATGTTTGTCCATGAATTACTTCGTGATACTCCAAATCCATATGTTAAACTGTCTCCTAAACAGACTATTTTCATCTTATCCCCCCTTAGATATATTTTTATGTTTCAAGAATAATCTAACAGTTTAGTTAATTCATATTTTATACTTTTTTATCTTTCAAGTAAAGTTATTCTATTCACTAATTTAATGTAGATATATATCTATGCTTTTCCTTCCCCAATTTGAGGCTTTTCCTTCACTATTCATAAAAATATCTATTCTATTACCTTTAATTGCACCTCCACAATCTTCTGCCACAAAAGTCATGCCCAACTTAGGTATATATACCTTTGTTCCATATGGTATTACACTTGGGTCAACCGCAATAACACCCCATCTTGGAGTTGTTCCAGTCGATGTTATTGTATCACCTGCATATGCAGTTGCAACTACCTTCATATGTTTTCCACCTCTTATATTTGCTCCTCTTGATGCAATTAGTACCTTTTCTTTAGTTCCATATTTTATAATTTTTGCAGTTGGCTCTTTAGATATTACTTCTTTTGATAAGACTTTTTTGACTAACTTTCCATCATGGTAAGTTAAATTATAGACTAGTTTTTTTTCTCCATCTTGACCTTCTTGATAGACTTTAGATTTTCCTTTCAACAAATTACTATCATTTACATGTTTTGTATCAAACGGAATTTTTTCAAACTCTTCTTTTTTACTTTTAGTTACTTTAACAACTTTTATTTTTATATTATCTTTTAACTCTGTATCTAAACTTGGATTAATTTTATCTTCAGAATTATACTTCACACCCTGTTCATCCAAAAGTTCCTCAACTGTTTTTTTAAATGAAGATACTTTTTGCTCTTGACCTTTAACTGTTAAACTTATATCTTCCTTATTTAATATAGAATATACACTTACCAAACCCATTAAAATTGATACACTTAATAAAGATGATATTATTATCCTCTTTTCTCTTTTCTCCATAATAATCTTCCTCCATGTTCAAATTTTAAATTAATATTATTCATTCTAGTTTTAATCTTATATTATATATGTATATTATAACTTTCCAAATTTATGTAACTTTTTTGTAACTTCTAAAATCATTAAAATTATTTCCATACAGTAAAAAAGTCTACAAGTATGCTGTTTTTAAATCATCAGAGCCTATATAATAGTTTGAAGTTACACCACAAACAATTATATTTCGGCCTATGAGATATGGACATAAATAGAATAAAATTGAGAAATGATATACAACTGAAAACACATTGTATACAAATGCTGACTGTGATAAAATAAACTCATAGATAAATCGGAATTTTTTGTAATTAGGAGGAACAAAATGAAATTTGAACGGTTAAGAACTAGTAAAGATAGATTATACTATAAGGCTATGGAATTATATAAAACTAGTTTTCCATTTCATGAACAAAGAAAATCTTCTTTGCAAGCAGAAATTATGGAAAATAAAGAATATCAATTCAATTTAATTTATGATAAAAACCAGTTTGTTGGTATAATTCTATGTTGGGAAGCAGAAAGCTTTATTTATGTAGAACATTTCTGTATTTTTCCAGAAATGCGTAATAATAGATATGGACAAAAAACATTGGAACTTCTAAATAAGAGAGGAAAAACTATTATTTTAGAAATTGACCCTCCCATTGATGAGCTTTCAACTCGCCGCAAGGAATTCTATGAGAGAGTAAAATATAAGGCAAATGATTATAAACATATTCATCCACCATACCAAGAGAAATTTAATGGTCATCAACTAGTTGTAATGTCTTATCCAGAAAGATTATCTAAAATGGAATATGATAAATTTAATCATTATTTAAAAAATCATGTAATGAACTTCTAAATATAGTTCCTATCTATTGAACTGTGCAAAGTTTCATAACAATTACATAAAAGAGACTGTCTCAAAATAGAGATAAGTCTCTTTTTCATTGATAAAATGATGAAAATATATCTGATTTCATACAAAAAAGTGTATCATGAACTAAAAAGTTCTTTTTGAGACACCCCCCTTTTTATACTTAAATTTAAGAAAAGATGTGAGACTCTAGGGATGAGATTATAATTTAAATAACAAATCTTATTTTATTTTCATAAATTTATATTTCTATTTTTGTACCTTCTAAGTAGACCTGTATTTGCCTTAAATATATCAGCTTCTTAATTTTCATTTGTTTATTCTTAATATATTTCTATTCTTTTGATATAATCATTTGATTTAATTGTTTTAGAAGAGTTCTTAGCAAGCCCTTTTCTATTTTTTATGTAACAAAGGAGAGGATTCAAATTTTTGTTTTGAGACATCTCCTTTTAATTTAATTAATCTTTAAGTCTTATATTAAATTTTTATTTATTATTTATCTTTTAATAATTTTTCCAACTCCAAAATCTTTTCAATTATAGACTCGAAAATTGGTTCTTCTCTAAGTTCATTATAACTATCATCACTAAACATTATTAACAAATTCGTATACATATTGAAAGTATATGAATTTTTAGATTTTACTTTGTCAAAAAATCTCATCTGACTCACATCCAAACTTTCATGTATAGGATATTTTTCTAATATTTCTTTTAGGCTATATAAAGCTTTTTTGGCTTCTTCTTTCATATTGAAAAATAAAAAAATTAAAGATAATTCCATATAATCCATATATATACCAAAAAGTGCACCTTTATCTTCACTAAGCATTTTTTTTATTTCTAAAGAGAAGTTTGCATACCCTAGCAACTTATTTTTTATATATTCCATTTCTTTTTCTGTTGCTTTTTTATTAGAATCTCCATCCTCCAATTTTTTCTTTAATTCCTTATATTGATATTTATATACATTGATTATTCCTTTACAATCCAAACTTAAATTGAATACATTGCTAAACAGTTTATTTTGAAGCAATATTTCTGCTTCTTCTAGCCTATTTTGATTTAAATATATCATAGCTAAATTGACACTTGTATCTCCTATTGGTTTATGTATCATAGTTAAGTACAGCTCTGCCTTTTCATAATCCTCCAACATACAATATGAATTTGATAAAATAATGAGTGCTGTTTCTTTTATTTGAATGTCCTCTGTATTTCTTACTATATCTTCAAGAATATTTGTTGTTTCTTTTACTTTGTCATTAAACTCATTCTTACCAAATTTATATGAATACATCTGATACAACGAACATATTTTTAACTTTAATAAATAGCTTTTAGGATACTTTTCTATATACATATTAGAAAGTTTTTTCACAGATTCCAAGTCTTGCCTACATTCTTCTTTTGGTTCTCCTGTTGATAAATCAACTTCAATTCCAGCAAAAATTGCTTCTAATTCTTTATATATTTTCATTACTTCTTCTTCACTTAAATCAATCCTGTAGTTTAAAAGCTTATCTATAGATACATTAAAAAAATCTGCTAATAATGGCAATATTTCTATATCTGGATAAGAATTCCCACTCTCCCATTTTGATACTGCTGGTGTTGATACACCTATAAACCTTGCCAATTGTTCTTGAGTTAGATTTCTTTCTTTTCTAAGAGTTTGTATGACTCTACCTATTTTAATTTGCATATATACCTCCCTAGTACATCTGTTGTAATTTAAGTATATAAAAAAAGTATTTACTAGTAAATCGAGGCAAAGTTAACAAAATACTCATAATTTAACCATTGGTTATATTTTAACCTAAAATCGTCTTTCATTAACTTAAAATAGAAAACAATAGCATATAAATCATAGTGATAGACATACTTATGGTTTTAATTTGACTACTTATGTAACTTATTATAAATGGATTTAAATTTTTATAGTATATACATCTGAGAAAGAGAATCCTGATGATTATATTCCCAACATCTTTAAAGAAACTGTACTGAGTCCTTTCGAAATAAATACTCCAAATATGATACCTATTATTATGGCAAAGATGCCTATTATCATATTTTCTCTAAACATTAATTTATTTATATATTAAGTATTTCATAAACACCTAATTTGTTTACTTTCTTTATCACAATATTTCTATTTTATTGTTTAGCCAACAAATTATATCCTCAAAGACTTCTTGCTTATTTATCTCATTTAATAATTCATGTCTTCCATCTTTGTAAAGTTTGCACGACACATCTTTTACTCCTAACTTCATATATCTATCTCTTAATCTTAATACACCCTTTCCATTTTTTCCTATAGGGTCTTTATCACCAGATATTATGTAAATAGGAATATCAAGAGGTATTTTTTTTAGGTTTTGCTTATCCTCAATCTCTTTTAATCCCTGAACTAAATCATAAAAAAAACCACAACTACACACCACTCCACAAAATGGGTCATTTATATATTTTTCAACTTGTTCTCTATCTCTACTTAGCCAATCAAATTTAGTATTTTTATTTCTTTTTATGATTTTCCCACCAAATATTAAATCATTTATTTTATTACTTCTAGAACTTCTTCCATGTTTTTTAATCTCACGATTAATTATCATTTGAGCAAAATTTAAAATAATACCTTGTTTTCCATTTGAACCGCATAGTATAAGTCCAGATAAATTATAACTATAATCCATTATATATCTTTGACTTGCAAATGAACCCATGCTATGCCCAAATAGATAAATTGGTAACTTATCATTTTCCTTTTTTATAATATTTGTCAAAGTATACATATCTTCTACAAGACACCTAAATCCTTCTTTTTCAGCTAAATGCCCAACATTTTCTATTGTCTTTGCAGTCTTTCCATGACCTCTATGGTCGTTGATATATACTATATAACCATTTTTAGTAAGCTCCTTAGCAAAAGTCTCATACCTTTGTGCAGTTTCAGCCATTCCATGTGCAATTTGGACAACTGCCTTTGGACTTTTTATATTTTCATCTTCCCATTTATATGTATATATATCTAAACCTTCCTCTCCTTTAAAAGTAAAGTTTGTACACTTCATAATTATCCCTCCAGATCAATTTTATTCAGTATATTAATATATATATTATATTACAAGTATTTTCAAGTTAAAATCTTTCTATAGAAACTTAGGGTTTATTAATTGTTTATAAAAATTGCTACACAAAATTATATAATAATTTAATAATCTAGTACTAATATCAAAAAATAATGCTTGGAGATACTTTGACACCATATTGACATTATAATCAATTCATGATATTCTGTTTTCGTCAAAATAGTATCTAAAGATAAAGGAGATATTTAATGGATTACTCAAATGAATTAAAAGAACTCTTTTTAATGAATCAAACATATGCGACTCTTTTTACTCTTACAAACAAAATACAAATAGAAGGAGATAAATATTTCGGTATACTTACTTCAAGACAGTATATGACCATTTTATCTATTCTTCATTTACCAGAGGAAGAAACAACATTAAATAATATTGCAAGAAAAATGGGCACAAGTAAACAAAACATAAATAGACTAGTTGCTAATCTTGAAAAAAATGGCTATGTTGAGGTAGTTCCCAGTCCTCATGATAAGAGAGCAATTAATGTTAAAGTTACAGACTCAGGAAAAGAAATTATGATAACATGTAGTAAAATTGGAATAAATTTTATGGCTGATGTATTTCATGAATTTACTAAAGATGAATTGGAAACTTTATGGCATTTACTAAAAAAAATGTATCGTTTCAATGGTGAAGAGCAAGATGGCTTTGAAGAAGATGCTAATTTTATGGAATATGAAGAAATAGATAAAATTAAATCTGAAGCACTTGAAGAATTTACAAGAAGAAGAAATAGGGTAAACAAAAACGATTAATATTATAATATCTATAATGATGATACAACTTGTTTATAGCATCTATATTTGTTATATAATTATAATGTTATTTTTGTTTTTTCACAGAACAATTATCACATAAACTAGGTATTCTTAGAAACTCTTTTTCTGTTTTTTGTACAAAAAGGAGATGATTCAAACTTTTATTTTGAAACATCCCCTTTTTCACTATTTTTGTTATTCTACTCCTAAAATTATCCGGTTATTCTACTCCCAAAATTATATCTCTTAATTTTTTTAAATCATTAATTGGTTGACTGCAACTATTATTTTGACACACATAATAACTAGTCTTATCATTCTTTAATTTATAGTTATTTAAAAAATCTATCTTAGTATTTTCTTCATTATATTTCTTTACTAAAAAAGTTGCATTTGGTATAAAATTTTCACTTATTAATTCTTTAAATGCAACTAAATCAGAATCGTCTTTAAAAATACATATAATTTCCTTAGTAGAATAAAGTTCATGCATCAATGAAAGCATATAGAAACTGTACCCTGTTGGAGAACTCTTTACATTACTTACATACAGTTTTAATTGTTTATATGATATTTCTTCAAGTTTATTATCACCAGTAATTTTCGCAAGCCTTATAAGATTGTATAATTGAACAGAATTTCCTGATGGAATAGCTCCATCATACAAATCTTTTGGTCTCGCTATTAAATTCTCACTATCTTTACCATATATATAGAATCCATTTTTTTCATAATCCCAAAAAAGGTCAACACAGCTTTTATTCAAATTTAATGCCTTTTCTAAATATTTCATATTAAATGTTGATTCATAAAGCTCTATATACGCCCATATTAAAAAAGCATAATCATCTAGATAAGCTAAATAATCAGAACTTCCTTCTCTATATCTAGCTAACAATCTACCTGACTCATTTACAAGATTATTATTTATAAAATCAAGACACTTATTTGAATACTCTAAATACATATCATTTTTTAGAGTACTATATGCCTTTGCCAAAGCAACTGTCATCAATGCATTCCATGATGTAAGTATCTTATCATCTTTATGCAAAGATGTTCTTTCTTTTCTATATTCAAACACCTTTTTACTAAGGTCAGCTATTTTTTCATTATATCTCTCGTATTCTTTATTTTTTATAAGATTAGGAATACTTTTACCTTCAAAGTTTCCACTACTAGTGATATCAAAATAATTGTTAAAGAAAGTTCCATCTTCTTCACCCAACACTTCAATTATTTCAAGAGGATTAAATGTATAAAATTTTCCTTCTTCACCTTCACTATCAGCATCTTGTGCTGAATAAAATCCACCTTCTTTATCCTTCATCTCTCTAATTACATAATCTATGGTTTTTATAGCAATCTCTTTATATAACTCTTTTTTTGTTATTTTATATGCATCTAAATAAGCTATTGTAAGCATAGCATTGTCATATAACATTTTTTCAAAATGAGGAGCTAACCATTTTTTATCAGTAGAGTATCTTGAAAAACCAAATCCAATATGGTCAAACAAACCACCTCTATACATTCCATCTAAAGTTTTTTCTACCATTTTTAATACATCTTTATCTTTTTCTATACTATAATATTTCATCAAAAACATAAGATTTTGAGGACTTGGAAATTTAGGTGCATTGCCAAAACCACCATACTTTTCATCATATATAGCCTTAAATACCCTAATTGATGAACTCAACATTTCTTTTGATAAATTGCCATCTGTATTTTTCACTCCAAAATCATCTTTAAGAGCTTCTATTATTTCATCTCCAGATTTTATTAGTATGTCTCTACTTGTGTTCCATTTTTCAGATACATTCTCTAGTAAATCTATAACTCCAGGTCTATTATATCTTGAATATTTTGGGAAATATGTTCCTGCAAAAAAAGGTTTTTTATCTGGTGTCATTATTATGGTCATTGGCCATCCACCACTACCTGTCATAGCTTGACAAACCGTCATATATACACTATCTATATCTGGTCTTTCTTCTTTATCTACTTTTATTGCTATAAAGTTTTTGTTCATTATTTCAGCAACTTCTTCATCTTCAAAAGATTCTTTTTCCATAACATGACACCAATGACATGTTGAGTATCCTACACTTAAAAATATTGGTTTATCTTCTTCTTTTGCTTTTTTAAAAGCTTCCTCATTCCAGCTATACCAATTTATAGGATTATATGCATGCTGTAAAAGATATGGAGATTTTTCATTTATTAGATTGTTAGGTTTTCTATTATTTTCCACAATACCACCTCATTTGTTATTTTATTATATGTTTTGCAATAAACAAATAGATATACACTTATAATAAGCGTATACCCATCTTTAACTATATATATTTAAGTTTTTATCTAATTAATTCTTCTAGGCAAATACTTTTTTTAATATCTACCAAAACAAAACAACATAAAAAATATCAAATTATTTTTTTAAAGGTTTTTCAAAAGAAGGAGGATTAACATCTATCTTAGTATCATGATTTGGCCCTGGAGTTGATAAATCAAAATATAACTTAGAATCTTCTGTAACTCCAAAATCTCTATTTGAACCTGTATCTTTAACTTTATTTAAAGCATCTCTAAATAAAGCATTATGTGCTTCTTCTCTGTTAAGTAAGAAATCTATTGTTTCTTTTACATATTTATCATCAATTTGTCTATATAAATACTCATAAACTACCTTTGCTCTTTGTTCAGAAGCTATATTTGAAAGTAAATCAGCTACTAAATCTCCTGTAACTGTAACATAATTAGCAGTCCATGGAGCCCCTGATGAGTTTATTAATACTGGTGACAATCCAGTTAATACATGTGTTTCTATTTCACCTGTATCAACTGCATTATAATTAACATCATGTCCATTTAATAAATTTATAGTTTGTGCTACCATTTCCATATGACTAAGCTCTTCTGCTGCTATATCAAGAAATAAATCTTTTATTTGAGGGTCTTTTATTCTAAAACTTTGAGATAAATATTGCATTGCTGCTTTTAATTCTCCATTTGCTCCACCCAGCTGCTCTTGCATTAAAACGGCATATTGAGGGTTTGGTCTTTCTACTTTTACTTCTTTTAATAATGCTTTATCGTGTTTAAACATATGAATACCTCCGTAAATTATTATTCAAAATTATTATTTACTTAAGTTGTAATATTATTCTATTTTATTTGTTTATTGTTGTTATTTTTTACAAGTGTTGGTATTTCAATGTTTTATTAGTGTCAGTTTTGTTGTTTATGTTTTATTATGTTTAATTTAAATTTATTCTATTATTTATTTTCGGTGGCAAAATGGTGGCAAGTTTGGTTTTGTCACCATTTATTTTTATTTAAAAAAATATAGTTTGTCAATATAACTTTATTGAAAAATATGGAATATTTATTGACTTTCACGTCACGTGATGATATAATATAAATATAGAAAGGAGGTAAGAAAATAAAAAACTAGGAAGGGAGGACAAAGAAAGTGGGGAGATTAGAAAGAAGAAAAAATAAAAGAGAAAACAAATTTAATAAAATTAAAAATGCTTTCTCTTTCACATTAGTTTTAATTAATCTAGTACTCGCAATACTTAGATTGATTAAAGAATTATAAGTTTCAATCCTAGGAGGAAAATACCTTCCTTCTAGGTAGCTTCTTTCTAATATTATAACACATTTTCTAATTTAATATGAATAATAAATTTTATAGAATTTGTATGATTATTCTTGGTATCACTATAGTTTTAAATATTATTAATATAATAATAAGTTTTACTTTTAAAGCTCTTATTGCTTTGGTATTTACTTTATTATTGCTGGCATTTATTAATAGTAGAAAGGAATGATATTATTGGAGCAAAGAAAACTTAGAATTGGATTTAATAAAAGTGGCAAAGGTTCTTTTACACCTAGATTGATACTTCCAATGTCATGGATTAAAGAAATGAATATTTCTCCTGATGAAAGGGATGTTCTTGTTACTTTTGAAGATGGTAAAATAATTATTGAGAAAACTGAAAATGAATAAAAAAGGAGGTAGTAACTATTTCTAGTTACTACCTTCTAATCTATTCATAAATTAAATTATCATCCTACACTTGGTGATGGTTCTGATTCATCCTCATTTTCATTTTCATTTGATTCCTTCTTTCGAACCTTTTTAGCATGAGTACATATTTTATTATTGTATAACCATTTTAATCCAAAAGAGATTAAAACAAGTATTACAATTAATCCAAAAATAATACCCATTAAATTCACAAAATGTTTAGTTTCTATCATCCATATAAAGCTATTAAAGGCATACTTATCTAATCCATATTTTTCAAAATTATAGAATATAAATATTACTGCAAAGCTTATCATAGAAAATAAATTATAGAAAAAAGGTACAGGATATTTAGTTATCAAGCAACTCAAACTACTATTTTTCTCACACTCAACACATTTCCTTTTATTTATATTAATTCCAATATTCTTTTCTATTATCTTTGATACTGTATATAGCAACATATAAATAACATTAAAGAGTATGCAACCAATTACGATTGTAATCATTATTAACACGTAAAAATTAGAATTTTTTATGGAGCTTAAAACTTCTCCTAAAATTTGTGTTCCTCCAAAGAATGCTATAATTATAGCTGAAAATATTGTTAATATCGCTATAAATTCACTTTGAACTTTTTCTATCTTTTTTTCGTGATTCTCAATTTGATTTCTCTCAGCCATCATTTGATTTTTTAAAATTCTTAACTGTCCTTGCGAATTCTCTGCCTGTTGTTTAAATCTATCAAACTCATCTGCCCTAGGTATCTCTAGTAATATATGAGTTACTATTCTAGCTATATTTTCATCTAGAGATTCATCTTGATCTAAATATCTTTCTCCATTGCTACATATATACTCTCTAACTTCTGGGTCTATATTTTTTATACTTCTTACAATATAATGATATCTAGGTTTATCACCTGTAACTTTCATTTTGTTAAGTGATTCTAAATCACCCTTTTGTAAATTTAAAATAACCTCTTTTACAACTTCATCTGATACAAGCCTCATATTCTCTCCCTATTAATTATTGTTAAAATAATCTTTTATATCCCAATTAGATATTTCCATATTTCTTCCTTCTATATAATTATCTTGCCAAGGGCTTGTTTCATGAGTCTGACTAACTAAATCCCAAACATCAATACTACTTCTTTCACGAACTACTCCTTGGATCAATTCTAATTCATCATCTTCAAATAACAATCTTCGTTCTGGAATTACACCTTTTATTTCTCTGCTTCTAAATTTATTAAATGAATAATAAACATCTGGAACTACAGGACCATATGCCCAAGCCTCTATTTTATTATCAAACAGAGGTTCATCATGTGTAGCTAAGTATTCTCCTTGAACATAATATAATATTTTTTGCAATTGTAAGTTGCTTATGGGTCTCTTTAGTTCATTTTCACAATACCACAAAATATATTCAGCAACATCCATAGCATCATATTTAGCATAAAACATATATTACACCTCCATTCTATTTTGTTAAATAATAATAGTTATACTCATATTGTATATATTAACTTGTAGATTTGCAATAAAATTTATGATATATTATTACTTTTTTGTAAAATATTTACATATATCTTTTTAAATTAATATCTATATATGCTATATTCTCAACTATCTAATACTTATAGTTTGTTTTACCTTTATTATATGAAAACAAATTTATTTAAATATAATGATTTGCAAAATCATCTAGTTGCATAAAAAAAGATAACTAAAATAGTTATTTTTTTCTTTTCTTGTTATTTAAAATCTTCTTGTATATAGTTTATAACTTATATACAATATACCTCTTTTTATACCTATAATAGTCTATAAAGTGTAAGTAATGTATAGATAAATTTCTAATCTATCTATTAATAAAATCTAATGCCTTATAAAGAGTGTCAAATCTATCATTACCTTTTATCATGGTATAATTTTCTTTAGTCATGGAACCTATCTTCTCACATGCTCCACCACCAACA